>CAYYOK010000026.1:11234-33242 GCA_964473205.1 uncultured bacterium
GCGCCGACCGCCACCCAGAGCAGGACGGCCGGCAGCGCGAAAGCGCCGGTCACGGCTATGTAGCCGCCCGCCGCCGCCGCTCCGATGGTGGTTCCGAGCCACAGGTGGCACGCCCAGGTGAAGCGCTTGGTGTACGGGTACGCGACGAGGAACACGACTGCCACCGGCAGCAGCGCCAACGTGAGGGCGTTGAGCGAAGCGCCCGCCACGACGAGCACCGCGAGGCCTAAGGCCGCCAGCAGCACGCCGTCCCTGCGGCTCAGCTTGCCACTCGGTATCTCGCGGTTCAGCGTGCGCGGGTTGCGCGCGTCGAGGGTGGCGTCTATGACGCGGTTGGCGGCCATCGCGGCGGTGCGGGCCCCGACCATGGCCAACGTGACCAGCAGCGCGACGCGCCAGCCCGGCCAGCCGCCGGCTGCTAGCAGCATCGCGCCGTAGGCGAACGGGAGCGCGAACAGTGTGTGCTCGATCTTGACGAGAGAGAGGTAGTCGCCGAGACTGTGCCGGCGACGGCCGTTCAGTACTGCCACGAGGGCATGTTACGCCGCCTCAGTGCTGGCGCAACACTGATTCAGTGTTGCTTGGCGGACTCCTTGATCGCGTGCGTCGAGAAGCCGAAGCTCGGCAGCTGGCTCGCTCCGCGGCCGCTCAGCACCGCGCCGAACAGCTCGCCGAGGTCCTTGCCTCCGACCTCGACCCGCATGCGCAGCTCGCGCTCCAGGTCGGCGCGCGTCCTGTTGTCGAGCATCGTCTCGGTGCCGTACTTGAACATGTTCGGCGACAGCAGCAGCAGGTCGGCCTCGCCCGGCTCCACGCCGGCCAGCACGTCCCTGCCGGCCAGCAGCCCGGCGACGGTCGTCACCTCGCCGAAGGTGCGGTTGGTCAGCTCCCTGACCTCGACGTCGAGGTTGCCGACGGTCGCCAGCGGTGCGAGCGCCTCGCGCAGCACGGGTGCGAACAGCCTGCCGGTGGCGGCGATGACCTTCGCGGGCAGGTCGAGCGCGGCCGGCAGCGGCGGCAGCTCGGCGCTGAGGAAGTCCCTGACCATGCCGACGCCGTTCTCGAGCATCGGGTAGCCCTCGTAGGCAGCGGCGTCTGGCAGCGGCAGGTCCGCAGAGTCGGCGGTCAGGTAGAGCTCGTCGGAAGCGAAGACGAAGCGCGAGCCGCGCTCCCGCAGCAGCCGCCGCTGGTGCATGGCGATGCGCTCCAAGACGTCACGAGCGCTGCGGCGATCGAAGGTCGGCACGTCGGCGAGGTGCGAGCGGTGACCGGTGAGGCCGACCGGGACGACGGCCAACGACTGCACGTTCGGCCGCGACGCCAGGTACTCGATGGTCTCGTCCAGCCGCTCGCCGTCGTTGCGCCCTGGCACGAGCACGAGCTGCGTGTAGAGCTCGATGCCCTCGAGGCGCTCGATCATGTCGCGGATGCGCGTGGCGCCCTCGTAGGCGACCTTGTTGGGCCACCACTTCATCAGGTCGCCCCTGAGGTCCTCGTCGACGGTGTGGACGGAGACGTAGAGCGGGCTGAGGTGCTCGTCCAAGATCCGCGCGATATCGTCCTCGCCGAGGTTGGTGAGGGTCACGAACGAGCCGTACAGGAAGCTTGTCCTGAAGTCGTCGTCCATGATGTAGAGGCTCTTGCGCATGCCCTTGGGCATCTGGTGGATGTAGCAGAAGTCGCAGTGGTTGGCGCACAGCCTGATGCCGTCGAAGATCACGTCCTCGAACTCGAGGCCCGGCTCCTCCCACTCGACATCGAAGTAGGCGCTGGCAGCGCCCGGCTCGGGCCTGACCTCGAGCGTGGCGCGGCCGGCAGCTAGCTCGCGCCGGTACGCCAGGACGTCAGGGATCGCGACGCCGTTGACCGTCAGCAGCTCCCAACCCGGCCTGACGCCTCGGGCCGCGGCCGGCGAGCCCTGCGCCACGCTCAGGATCCTGGCCGGTGTGACGGCCGAGACTGGGCGCTGTTGACGGCTGAGGACGACTCGCGGCACGGCCAAGCAGTGTAGCAGGCTTGAGCCCGGCAGCGTCGATCAGGCGTCTATCAGATGTCGCTCAGGTGTCGCTTAGATGTCGTTCAGATGTCGTCGTCGGCGCCGCGGCTCTCGCGCCGGCGCTGCAAGGACGGCAGCACGAAGCCGTGGACGGGGGCGTGGCTCTCGAACGAGACATCGACGCCTGCCACGACGCCGGGCGGCAAGGGGTCGAGGCTGTGCACGACGAGAGGCCAGCCGGCGTCGACGACAGCCGTGCGCCCGTCGACCTCGAGCACCCTGCCGCTCGCCGCGATGGCGCTGACCGCCGCCACCTCCACGCCCGGCGTCAGCTCGAACGCGCTCGGCTCGAGGCGTTCGACGATCGGATTGACGATGAGGCGCGCCTGGCCGGCCCGGGAGAGGTAGGGGCCGGTGCGCTCGAAGAGCTGCAGGACGGAGTCGCCGACGCGGCACTCGATCAGCGGGTGCCCCTCGGTCTTGGCGAACACCTCGGCCTCGACGCTGTAAGCACCCCATCTGGCTACGAAACCCTCGGGCGAGTCCTCGAACACTCGCGGCATTCTACCGCCTAGAACGAGCGTGCTACACTTGCGCTCGTGACTCGACTGACCGCCTACGGCGTATCCAAGACCCTCGCTCGGCACGCGCCGACCGAGGGTCGTTCGCTTCAAGGGTTCCGATGCTTCAGAGACTGACCGAGGTTCAGGAGTTCGACCTCGCCGTCGACGGCCTCGAGGCCGAGCGGGCTCAAGTGCCGCAGGAGCTCACCGACCTAGCGGAGCGCGTCAGGCTGCTCGAGGCGAGGACCGGCCGCAAGGAGCTCGAGGTCGCCGACCTGGCTCGCAAGGTGGAGGCCAACGAGCAGGAGCTCAAGGCCATGGGCGAGAGGCGCCGCAGCGCGTCCGACTCCGCGCTGAGGGCCGCGAGCGCCAAGGAGGCGTCCCAGTACCAGAACCAGGAGCTGCAGATGGCGGCTCGGGCGCAGGAGCTCGAGGAGGACACGCTGCCGCTGATGCAGGCGCTCGAGGACGCCAGCGCCGATCTCCAGGCTCTGCGCGAGGAGCTAGACGGTCTGCTGCCGACTCTGGGCGAGATGCAGCAGGCCGAGGTCGAGCGTGTGGCCAAGCTCGACGGGCGCATCGCTGACACGCGCCGCCAGCGCGACGCCCTCGCGACGACCGTCGACGCGCCGCTGCTGAAGCAGTACGAGCAGGTGAGGCGCTCGCGCAAGGGGCTCGGCGTCGTGCAGATCATCGACAACGCCAAGTGCGGCGGCTGCAACGTCAAGCTGCCGCTGCACGTCGTGCAGAAGGTCCGCTCGGGCAGCGGCATCACGCGCTGCTCGAACTGCGGCCGCATCCTGTGGGTGCCGTCGGCCGCCTGATCGTCAGCGCCGCGCGAAGTCCGTTCTAATGAGGATCGCGGTCGGTCAGCGCAGGATCGCGAGCGGGTCGATCGGCCGCGAGTTCTCGTGCAGCTCGAAGTGCAGGTGCGGTCCGGTCGAGAGGCCGGTGGAGCCGACGCGCCCGACGATATCGCCCTGATCGACGTACTGGCCGACCGAGACGGCGATGGAGCTGAAGTGCGCGTACCAGGTCTCGGCGCCGCCCGCGTGCCTGATCCTCACGAGGTTGCCGTAGCCCTGCGTCGACCAGCCCGAGTACACGACCGTGCCCGAGCGCGAGGCGCGCACGGGCGTCCCGCTGGGAGCTGCGATGTCGATGCCGCGGTGGAAGTTCGACGTGCCCATTCCGAGGTAGCGCGGCCCGTAGTACGAGGTCAGGCGGCCGTGAAGCGGCCACACGTAGCGGTTCTCCTCCTCGCGCACCAGCCGCAGGCGCGCCAGGGCCTCGGTGGGCTCGACGCCGGGCAGGAACAGCATCATCTCGGGCGTGACGTCGAACGGCGAGCGCAGGCCGTTGGCCCTGGCCAGCTCGGCCGGCGTGATGCCGTGCTGCTCCATCACCGCTAGCAGCGAGGGGTAGCTCGACAGCTTGACCACGAGCCCCGCCTGCGGCGGCACCAGCAGCTGGACGCCCGCCGGCAGCCTGTCCATCGAGGAGATGTCGGGGTTGGCCCCGATCATCGCGGTCAGGCTGATGCCGAAGCGCTCGGCGACGGTGCTGAGGCTCTCCCCCGTGCGGAGCACGTGCCAGCGGAACCCGGGCGGCAGACGCAACCCGGTGCCGGCCGGTCCGCCGACCGCGCTGGCGTACGGGACCTTGAGCACGTTGCCGGGGTGGATGACGTCGGAGCTGAGGCCGTTGGCCTCGAGTATGTCGCCGGTGGACAGGCGGTAGAGGTTGGCGATGGAGCCTACCGACTCGCCGGAGCGGACCTCGTGGAGCGCGTAGGACTGGGCGGCCGAGAGCGATGCGAGCGCTGCCACGACGAGCATGGGGAGCAGGCTCAACTGTCCGCGCCTTCGCACCTGTGAGAAGCACTCCTAACGGGTTATCGAGTGCACGCCGCCCCCGGGTTATGCGACCCAGACCTCGGTACTGCCACTCAACGCTGCGAACTTATCAGTTCCAGCCTGAGAAAGTCATGAGATTTCGCATGCCCAACCGACGCTAACCGGCGTCCCCTTGGGCTTCCCGCCGGGCTTCGACCTCGCGCCTCACGTAAGCGACGACGTCATCGGTACTGCTTCCCGGCGTGAAGATCGCTCCGACGCCTAGGTCCTTGAGCTCGGGCAGGTCCTGGTCGGGGACGATGCCGCCGCCGAACAGCAGCACGTCGTCCGCGCCCCTGTCGGCCAGGCCGGCCCTCACCTCGCGGAAGTAGTGCATGTGCGCACCGGAGAGCACGGAGAGCCCCACGGCGTCGACGTCCTCCTGCACCGCCGCGCTGACGATCATCGGCGCGGTCTGTCGCAGGCCGGTGTAGATGACCTCCATGCCCGCGTCGCGCAGCGCCCGCGCTATCACCTTGGCGCCGCGGTCGTGGCCGTCGAGGCCGGGCTTGGCTATCAGCACTCTGATGTTCCTTCGCACTATGGCTCCTCGGCGCGCGTTACTCAGATCACCACCGGCTCTTGGTAGACGCCGTATACCTCGCGCAGCACGTCCATCTGCTCGCCCAGCGTGCAGAACGCGTGCGCGCAACCCAGGAACGCAGGCATCGTGTTGGCGCCATCCTTCGCCGCGCGCCTCAGCGCCGCCAGCGCCGCGTCGGCCCGCAGCGGGTCGCGCTCGGCGCGCACCTGCTCGAGGCGCTGCTTCTGCACCTGAGCGACCTTCGGGTCGACCAGCTGGATCGGGACCACCGGGTGGTCCTGGGCGTAGGCGTTGACTCCGACGACGAGCCTGCGGCGGTCGTCGATGTCGCGCTGCTGCCGCCAGCTGGCGTCGCCGATCTCAACGGCGAAGAAGCCGGCCTCGATCGCGTCCTCGACCCCGCCGAGCGCATCGATCTGCTCGAAGTACGCCAGCGTCTGGCGCTCCATCTCGTCGGTGAGGCTCTCGAGGAAGTACGAGCCGGCCAGCGGGTCGACGGTCGCGGTGACGCCGCTCTCGTGGGCGATCACCTGCTGGGTGCGGAGGGCGAGGGTGGCTGCCTCTTCGGTCGGCAGCGCCAGAGCCTCGTCGTAGGAGTCGGTGTGGAGGCTGTTGGTGCCGCCGAGCACGCCGGCCAGCGCCTGTATCGCGACCCTGGCGACGTTGTTGAGCGGCTGCTGAGCCGTCAGCGAGACGCCGGCCGTCTGGGCATGGGTCCGCAGCATCCAGGAGCGCTCGCTCTTGGCGCCGAAGACGTCCCTCATCTGCCGCGCCCAGATGCGCCTGGCGGCCCTGAACTTCGCGATCTCCTCGAAGAAGTCGTTGTGCACGTTGAAGAAGAAGCTGATCCGCGGGGCGAACTCGTCGATGTCGAGACCGCGTTCGAGCGCCTTGCGCACGTAGTGGATGCCGTCGGCCAGCGTGAACGCCAGCTCCTGCACGGCGGTCGAGCCGGCCTCGCGGATGTGGTAGCCCGAGACCGAGATGAAGTTGAAGCGCGGCGTGTTCCTCGGTCCCCACTCGAAGGTGTCGATGACGAGCTTGACGCTCGGCGCAGGCGGGAAGATGTACTCCTTCTGAGCGATGAACTCCTTGAGGATGTCGTTCTGCAGCGTGCCGCCGACCTTGCTCAGGTCGGCGCCGCGGCGCTGCGCCATCGCGAGGTACATGGCCCAGATCGCGTTGGCGGGGCTGTTGATCGTCATGGAGGTCGTGATCTTCTCGGGGTCGATGCCCTCGAACAGCAGCTCCATGTCGGCGAGGCTCGCGACCGCCACCCCGCACTTGCCCACCTCGCCGAGGGCCATCGGATGGTCGCTGTCGTAGCCCATCAGGGTCGGCAGGTCGAAGGCAGTGGACAGACCGGTCTGCCCGGCAGCCAGCAGCTTGTGGAACCGTTCGTTCGTCTGCTCGGCCGTGCCGAAACCCGCGAACATCCGCATGGTCCACAGCCGGCCCCTGTACATACTCGTCTGTACGCCTCTGGTGTAGGGGAACTCGCCTGGGTAACCGAGGCGCTCTTCGAGGTCCGGGCCCAGGTCCTCCGCCGTGTAGAGCGGCTCGACCGGGATGCCGGAGAGCGTCTCCTTCGGAGCCTCGCGCTCGGGATGCTGCGCTACCGCGCGCGCGTACGCGCCGCTGAGCCACTCGGCCTTGGATCTCGCCATGGCGCCATTATAGGGGCTGCCACCGCCTGATCCTGGCAGCGGCACCGAGCACGTCGAGCGTCGCGCCCTCGGGGACGTCGCGGCGCAGCACCGCCAGAGCCGTGGCTCCCCCGCCAGGGAGGCGCGCCAGCGTGCCGAGGCGGCCGACCGGGCGGCCGTCCAGGGCCACGGAGCTGCCTGGGGCCTCGAGCGCGTCCAGCGTGTCGTCCGCAGCCAGGCCGTCCACGCTCAGCAGCGCGAGAGCGCGCTTGAGGTTGCCCCGCGCCTCGATCCTCGCCATGATCTCCTGGCCCAGGTAGCAGCCCTTGCGGTACGACAGGCGCTCGACCATCCCCGCCTCCTGCGGCAGGACCCCGTCGCCACCCTCGAAGGCGGCGGCCGGGACCAGGGCCTCGACCCGGGCGGCGGCCAGCGCAGCCTCGCCCACGAGCACTCCGCCGGCGTCGACCAGCCGTTCGAGGACGGCCAGGGCGAGGCGCTCGGCGCCCCGAATGGAGCGCGCCTCGTCTGCGTCGGCTGCGCCGACGACCAGCAGGTCGGCCCCGCCGGGCACGGAGCGCCGGCGCCTGAGGGCATGGACGCTGGCGCCATCGACCTCGGCCAGCGCGAGAGCGGTGCGGCCCTCCTCCGGGACCTCGCCGCCCAGAGCGCCGACGACGGCCCCCCAAGCCGCGCCCTGAACGCTCGAGGCGAAGCCGGGCGCCCGGCTCACGGAGACGTCGTCGAAGACGATGTGGTCGACGAGGCTCGTGAAGACCTGGTCGGCCTTGCCGTCCTCGACGAGCAGGAGGAAGCCGTCGGCGGCGCGCAGCACGGCTACGTCGGCGAGCGCGTGGCCCT
The DNA here is from genome assembly GCA_964473205.1 of uncultured bacterium. Taxonomy (GTDB): domain Bacteria; phylum Deinococcota; class Deinococci; order Deinococcales; family Trueperaceae; genus CAYMRL01. The sequence goes on from CAYYOK010000026.1 coordinate 18,740, forward strand.
TGTGGTTGAGCAGCAGGCTCAGGACCTGCCCCGCGACGGCGAGGGCGCGTACGTCGGCCGCCAGCTGGCCGTGCAGGAAGTCCCGCGCGTCGGGTCCGGTGACGCGCAGCACGCCGACGGCGAGCAGCGGCGTCACGCTCGCCGCAGCAGCCCCTGCGGCCGCGGCGGGGTGCGCCTCGTCGGGGCCGAAGGCCGCCAGCCCCAGGGCCGCGGCCGTCTCGCGTTCGACGTCTCCGAACGACACGACCCTGCCGCCCGCCAGGCGCGCGCCCTTCGCCACGAGACCGTCTAGGTAGCTCACGCTAGGTAGCTCACACCGTCATCATCGCGCATGGCCGCCGCCAGACCGTCGTCCAGATGTCGCAGAGCCGAGCAAGGGGCAGGCGGCGCAGCCCGGTCGGCCGACCGGGCTGCGAGCAGCCGTCAGAGGTCGATCAGGGCGAAGTCGAAGGCGTTGACGACCCGCACGCCCTCGGGAGAGACGTACTCGCGCTTGGCGTTGGCGCCGCTCAGGTGGACGTGGCCGTGCACGTGCAGCCGAGGGCGCCAGCGGCGGTGGAAGGCGTTGAACGCGGGGACCCCGCGATGCGCCCGGTCCGTGCCGGCGTGAGGGCCGACCGGTGGAGCGTGCGTCAGCAGCACGTCGACTGCGCGGCCGAAGCGCCGCTCCAGCCACCACAGCCGCGGCCACAGCCTGGCGAGCATCAGGGCGTACTCGCGCTCGCCGTACTGGTGGGGCCCAGGCCGGTAACGCGCGCAGCCCTCGATGCCCAAGATCCTCAGGCCGCCGGCCTCGACGATCTTCAGGTGCATGTCGACGCAGCCGCCCGGCGGCCTCAGCTCGCCCTCCTCGTCCTGCAGGTACTCCAGCGTGTGGTTCCCGAAGACGAAGAGCGGGGGCGTGTCGGTGCGCGTGGCGACGAACTCGAGGTAGTCGCCGGTCAGATCGCCGGCCGCCAGCGTGAGGTCGAACGGGGACAGGTTGCCCGGGAAGTTGGTCGAGTAGATCACCGGCGAGACCACGTCGGCGAGCCCGAGGATCCTCATGCGCGCCGCTCAGCCTGGGTCTCCAGGGCAGCAGCGCGCGTGTAGGGGTCCCGGGAGCGCATGTAGGCGGTTCAGCTCGGTACGGCCGCCTTGGCCGACCACTCCAACCCCGACCAGATCAGGTCCTCGATGTCGCCGTCGAGCACCGCGTCCGGATCGTGTCTCATCAGGCCCGTGCGATGGTCCTTGATGTACTGCTTGTCGAGCACGTAGCTGCGGATCTGCGAGCCCCACTCGATGGCGCGCTGCTCGCCGCGCGCCTTCAGCTGCTCCTCGAGGCGCTTCTGCTCCTCGCGCTCGAAGATGCGGGAGCGCAGCACGGTCATCGCCTTCTCGCGGTTCTTGATCTGCGACTTGCCGTCCTGGCAGGTGACGACGATCTCGTCGGGCGTGCCGCCCTTGTACACGACGCGCACCGCCGAGTCGGTCGTGTTGACCGACTGGCCGCCGGGGCCGCTGGAGCGGTAGACGTCGACGCGCAGGAACTTCGGGTCGATGACGACCTCGATCGAGTCGTCGATCTCCGGCATGATCTCGACCGCGGCGAAAGACGTGTGCCTGCGGCCCTGCGAGTCGAAGGGGCTGACGCGCACCAGCCGGTGCACGCCGCCCTCGACGCGCAGCTTGCCGAACGCGCGCTCTCCCCTGACGATCATCTGGGCGTAGTCGACCCCGCTGGACGCGGCGTCGTTGGCGACGAGGTCGATCAGCTCGACGGTGAAGCCGTTGCGCTCGGCGTAGCGGCGGTACATGCGCAGCAGCATGCCGGCCCAGTCGGAGGACTCGGTGCCGCCGGCGCCCGGCTTGATCGTCACGATCGCGGCCCTCTCGTCGTGGGCGCCGGAGAAGAGCGTCTCGCGGTAGAGCTCGTCCAAGTCGGCTTCGACGCGCCTGAGCTCGTCTCCGAGCTCCTCGGCCTCTTCCGGCGTCGCGATCTCGAAGAGCTCGGCCAAGCCGTAGACGTCGCTCTCGAGGCTGTGGAAGCCCTCCAGCACGCGCCTGAGGCGCGTAGCTTCCTGGCTCACTTGTCTGGCGTTCTCGGGGTCGTTCCAGAACCCCGGTTCGGCGAGCTTGGGCTCTAGCTCAGCCAGCCTGGCTTCCTTGGAAGCCAAGTCAAAGGTACCCCCTGAGGCTCTCGACCCTGTCCTTCAGCTCAGTCACGGTTGCTCCTCCAAGCGCCCAGTCTAGCGCGTCGCCGACGGGTGGTATCGTGTGCCAGCCGGAGGTCGCAGGCGGTTGGCACAGTTCGAAGCCTTCAGGTTCCAGGATGCGCTCGACATCCTGATCATCAGCGTGCTGCTCTACCAAGGCTACCGCCTGTTGATCGGCTCGCGCGCCTGGAACGTGCTTCGTGGGATCATCGCGCTCACTGCGCTCTGGTTCACGGCGACCCAGTTCCAGATGGCCGCGACCAAGTGGCTGTTCGACTCGGTCGCACCGGTCGGGTTCCTCGCGCTCGTGGTCGTGTTCCAGCCCGAGCTGCGCGCCGCCTTGGAGCGCGTCGGGCGCGGCAGGCTCCGCACCAGCGTCTCCGGCGACCCCGTGCAGGAGATCATGTCGGCGGTCAGGGAGCTCGCCACCCAGCGCCGCGGCGCGTTGATCGCCATCGAGCAGCGCTCGCCGCTCAAGGAGTACGCGGACACCGGCACCGCCATCGGCGCGCCCGTCTCCTCCGCCCTGCTCCAGACGATCTTCGCTTCCAAAGGGCCTCTTCACGACGGCGCCGTGATCGTCAAGGAAGACCTGCTGACGCACGCGGGCGCCATCCTGCCGCTGTCGGACAAGCACGAGGGCTGGTCGGTCAAGCACGGCACGCGCCATAGGGCGGCTCTCGGGCTCTCGGAGGCGACCGACGCGCTGGTGCTGGTGGTCAGCGAGGAGCGCGGCACGGTGAGCATCGCCTCCGACGGCGTGCTGTCGAGCGACATCGCGCCCGCCGAGGTCCTCAAGGCCCTGCGAGAGGCGTACGTGACGTGAGCGCCGAGAAGATCACCATCGGCTGGCTGCTGCGGCGCTCGGCGAGGAGTTGGCGTCCCAAGCTCGCCTCCCTGGTCGCCGCGGTGCTCGTCTGGCTGTTCGTGACCTCGAGCAGCGTGACGACGACGCAGCGCAACCTGACGCTACCGCTGGTCGTCGAAGGGGTCAGCGAGGACCAGGTCGCGGTCGGCCTGCCGACCATCGTCGAGGTAGCTGTCAGCGGGCCGGCGCCCCGCGTCGACCGCCTGCGCCCCGACATGCTCAGGGCGACCTTGGACCTGACCGACGCCGTCGGCGCGTTCGAGCGCGGCATCACGGTGCAGCCGCCCCCGGAGATCAGGGTGCTCGAGGTCGTGCCCGCCGACGTGATCGGCTTCCTCGAAAGCGTCACCTCCCGCCAGGTGCCGGTGAGCGCGGCGCTGACCGGCCCGCTGCCAGAGAACCTGCTCGTCTCGCCGGTAGTCAGCCCCGAGTCCGTCACGCTGACGGGGCGTGGCCAGGTGTTGGACCGCGTGGCCAGCGTGCTGGCCGTCACGGGCGTCGGAGGCGGCGACGCGCTGCTGGTGGCGCTGGACGCGGCCGGCGCGCCGGTGTCGGAGCTCAGCATCGCGCCGGCCACCGCGCAGGTGACGGTGCAGGCGCGCGGCGCGCTGGTCATCAAGACGGTAACGGTCGAGCTCGCGAGACCCAGCGCGGCGAACCTGACGTCGGTCACGCTCTCGAGCGAGACGGTCGACATCGCGGGCGAGAGCTCCGTGCTCGCCGGCATCGACAGCGTCGCCGGCTCGGTGGAAGCCCCGGCCGGCGCCGTGGAGCCCGGACGGTATACACTGCCGGTTCGGCTCGAGCTGCCCAGCGGGGTGGCTCCGCTGACGAACCCGACCGCAACGCTGGTGTACGTGGACTCCCCTGTGCAACCCTGACGGTCGACGGGAAGGCAAGCTGGTGATACTCCCGATCCGCCTCTACGGCGACCCGATCCTGCGCCGCCCCGCGGCGCCAGTGAAACGCTTCGACGCCGAGCTGGCCCGGCTGGTGGCCGACATGCTCGAGACCGTCTACGCCGCCGACGGCATCGGCCTGGCCGCGCCGCAGGTCGGCGTGCCGCTGGCCGTGTTCATCGCGCTCGAGTCCTCGCCCGAGGAGGCCGAGGACGCGGCCGGGCAGCTGGCTCACGGCGACCAGCACCCTGAGGATGACGGGTCTGATGGCCCCGCCGGCGACGGCGTACCGCTGACCCGCGAGCAGAAGCGCCGCGCCTGGGGCGTCGTGCGCGAGCACGTGATGATCAACCCCGTCATCAAGGAGCGCCACGGCCTGCAGCACGGTCGCGACGGCTGCCTCAGCCTGCCTGGGCTGGTGGCGGAGGACGTGCCGAGGGACCTCGTCGTCAAGGTCGAGTACCAGGACGCCGACGGCGAGCGCAAGGAGCTGACGGCCGAGGGCTACTTCGCGCACGTGATCCAGCACGAGCACGACCATCTGCGCGGGGTGCTGTTCTTCGACCATCTGCCCGAGCCGGAGCGACGCGCCTTCCTGGAGGCCAACCGCACCGAGCTCGCCGGCATGCAGCGCGAGGCGAAGGAACGCCTCAGGTCCAAGACGGGCGGCCGGACCGCGTGAGCGTCTCGCGCCGGCTGAGGGTGGCGCTGTTCGGCTCGCCGGCGTTCGCGCTGCCCACGCTCGAGGCGCTGAGGCGCGAGCACGACCTCCTGCTGGTCGTCACTCAGCCTCCGAAGCCGGCTGGACGAGGCCTGGCCCTGAAGCATCCGGCCGCCGCCGTCAGGGCGCGAGAGCTGGGCATCCCGCTCGAGCAGCCTTCGCGCCTGAGGGGCAACGCCGCTCTCGAGGACCTGCTGTCCAACCTGGACCTCGATCTCGCGGTGACCGCGGCCTACGGCCGCATCCTGCCGCAGGAGCTGCTCGACGTGCCGCGTCACGGCTTCCTCAACGTCCACGCCAGCCTGCTGCCCAAGTACCGCGGAGCGGCGCCAGTGCAGAGGGCTCTGATCGCCGGGGAGACCCTGACCGGCATCAGCATCATGCAGACCGAGTCAGGGCTCGACACCGGGCCTGTGCGGCTCCAGGTCGCGACCGAGATCGCCGAGGACGAGGGCGCCGCCGCTCTGCTGGAGCGCCTGTCGCACCTGGGCGCCGCGGCGCTCCTTCAGGCTCTGAGCCTGCTGACGGCCGGGAAGCTGCCGTCCGAGCCGCAGGACGGCTCGCTGGCCACGCTGGCGCCGCCGCTGACCGTCGAGGACGGCCGCATCCGGTGGCACGACGGCCGCGCGGCCGTGCTGGCCCGCCACCGCGGCGTCGACCTGTGGCCCGGCTCGTACTTCGACCACGCCCAGGAGCGCGTCAAGGCGCTGGCGCTGCGCGCTCCGGCCGGGAAGGCCCTCGAGGCCGCCGCGCGCGCCCAGGCAGCGGCTGTAGGCAAGGCAGAGCCTGGCGAGGTGCTCGCCCTCGCCCCCGAGTCGCTCGTCGTGGCCACCGGCGACGACCCTCTAGAGCTCCTGCGCGTCAAGCCGGCTGCCGGGCGCGAGATGAGCGCGCGCGCCTGGGCCAACGGCCGCCGGCTCACGAGGGGGTCGCGCCTTGGCTAGCGTCGCCATCGTCGGCAAGCCGAACGTCGGCAAGTCGAGCCTGTTCAACCGCCTCGTCGGCCGCAAGGAGGCGATCGTCGCCGACCAGCCGGGCGTCACCCGCGACGTCAAGGAGGGCGAGATCGTCACCGACGAGGGGCGGCGCATCCGCCTCCTCGACACCGGCGGCCTCTGGTCGGGCGACCGCTGGCAGGAGCCGATCAGGCGCAGCATCGAGACGGCGCTTCTCGATGTCGACCTGGTCCTGTTCTGCGTCGACGGCCGCGGCGAGCTCGAGCCGACCGATCACGAGGTCGCGCAGTGGCTGCGGTCGCTGGGCAAGCAGGTGCTGCTGGTGGCCACCAAGGTCGACGACCCGCGCCACGAGGAGCGCGCCGACTACTTCGAGCTCTACGCCCTCGGCTACGGCGCCCCGTTCGCGACCTCGGCCGAGCACGCCAGGGGGACGTTCGAGCTCATCGCCCACCTCGCCGAGCTGCTCCCCGACTTAGGCGACGAAGCCGACGAGGAGACCGTCAAGGTCGCGATCATCGGCCGTCCCAACGTCGGCAAGTCGAGCCTGCTCAACGCACTGGTGGGCGACGAGCGCGTGATCGTCGCCGAGGTGGCCGGCACCACCCGCGACTCCGTCGACGTGCGCTTCACCTTCGCGGGGCGGCCGTTCGTGCTCATCGACACCGCCGGCATGCGCCGCAAGGACGCCGACGACCTCGAGTTCTACTCGCGGCTGCGCTCGGAATCGGCGCTGAGGCGCGCCGACGTCGGGATCCTGGTAGTCGACCCGTTCGAGCTCGGCGACCACGAGCTGCGCATAGCCAACCTTGCCCTCGACTGGGGCAAGCCCGTGGTGGTGGCCGTCAACAAATGGGACCTGGTCACTGACGAGCAGCTCGAGCCGGCGCGCGAGGAGATCGGCGCCGTCCTCTCGCACATCGATTTCGCGCCGAAGGTCTACACCAGCGCCGTGACCGACTTCGGGCTTCACGAGCTGCTGGCTACCGCCATCCGCCTCTACGACGCCGCCAGGGTGCGGGTACCTACGTCGGAGCTGAACGCCTGGATCGAAGCCTGGACGACGCGCCAGGCGCCGCCGAACTTCAAAGGCCGGCCGCTGAAGCTGCTCTACGCCAGCCAGGTCGAGGTGGCCCCGCCGACCTTCGTCATCTCGGTGAACCACGTCTCGTTCATCACGCGCGCCTACGAGCAGTACCTGCGCAACAGGATCCGCGAGGACCTCGGCTTCAGGGAGGTCCCGTTCAGGCTGGTGTTCAAGGAGCGCGGCGGCGGCCGCAAGAAGGTCAGGACCTGAGGGTCAGCTAGCAGTCGCGCCCGACGCAGCGGACGAGGGCCGGGACCGGCCGTCGAGCCTCACGCTCAGCGAGACCTTGTGGTTGCCGCGGCGTGTGGTCCCGTCGACGCTCAGCAGCTTGAACGTTCCGAGAGCGCGCGCCTCGACCTCGTCGCCGACGGCCAGGGTGGTCGCGTGGCCGGCTCGCTTGCCCGCCACGCTGACGCTGCCGGCGGCCACGCCCTTGGCGAAGTACGACCTCGACACGCCGAACGCCCTCGCGCCCAGCACGTCGACGCGCAGCGACGGCACGACCGCCGTCACCGACCTGGCTGTGCCGTCAGCGGACGTCGACGACCTCGACGCCCGAGCTCTTCAGGCGCTCGGGGAAGTCGTCCTGCGCCTCGCCGTTGACGCGCAGCACCATCCGGCGCCTGTGGCCCTGCTTGATCCCGGTCGTCACGGCCGCCACGATGTTCGACGGCGAGCCGGCCTGGGCGACGCGCGCCAGCACGCCCGGCTCGTCCGGCAGGTCGACCGTGACCCGCACCCCGCCCTCGCGCAGCGCGAGGAAGCTCACCAGGGCGCGCATCAGGTCGGTGATCGTGAGGATGCCGACGAGCGTGCCTTCCTCGAGCACCGGCAGGCCCGAGACCCTGTGCTCCTCCATCAGCAGGGCGGCCTGCTCGATCGGGTCGTCGGCGCGCACCGTGATCACCGGCGTGCGCATCACGTCCTTCACCTGAAGCTTGCTGAGCAGGTAGTTGAGCTCGTACACGCTCAAGGTGGTGGCCTTGGAGGGCGTAGCCTCCTTGAGGTCACGGTCCGTGACGATGCCGATGAGCCGGCCATCCCGCACGACTGGCAGGCGCCGGTAGCCGCCGTCGCGTAGACGCTGCATGGCGTCCATGACGGGAGTGTCCGCGGTCACCGTGCGAGGGGTTGGGGTCATCCACTCACGAACGAGCATTCGAGCCTCCAGGTTCGTTGTGATGGTACCACCGCCGGCCGCGGCCGCGAACGGCGGAAATGGCATGATCGCGCCATGCGCAGCATCACGGTTCTCGGCTCCACCGGCTCGATCGGCGAGCAGACGCTCGACGTGGCGCGCTGGCGCGGCTACCGGGTCGCGGCGTTGGCCGCGCGCGGCGGCGTCGACAAGCTCCTCGTCCAAGCCCGCGAGTTCCTGCCCGAGCTCGTCGTCTGCGCCGACGCCGGAGCCGCAGCGACCCTGCGCTCCGAGCTGCCCGGCTCCGTCAGGCTCGCGGCCGGCCCCGAGGGCCTGGAGGAGGCCGCCAGCCTCGCGGCCGACACCGTCGTGGCGGCGATCCCTGGCGCGGCCAGCCTCGGACCGACGGCCGCTGCCCTCAGGGCCGGCCGGCACGTCGCCCTCGCCAGCAAGGAGGCGATGGTGATGGCGGGGCCGCTGATGCGCGAGCTGGCCGCGGGCGCGGGTGCGCGCATCACCCCCGTCGACTCCGAGCACTCGGCGCTGTACCAGTGCCTGGTGGGCGAGGACCTCGCGTCCGTCGAGCGGCTCGTCATAACCGCGTCCGGCGGCCCGTTCCGCACCGGCCCGGCCGACCTGTCCGGGGTGACGCCGGCGCAGGCGCTCAGGCACCCGACCTGGTCGATGGGCCGCAAGGTGACGATCGACTCTGCGACGCTCTTCAACAAGGGGCTGGAGGTGCTCGAGGCGCACTTCCTTTTCGACGTGCCGCTCGAGCGCATCGAGGTCGTGGTGCATCCGCAGTCGCTGGTTCACGGCCTGGTGCGGTTCCTCGACGGCTCGATCAAGGCCCACATCGGTCCGCACGACATGCGGCTGCCGATCCAGTACGCGATCGAAGCTCCGGCCAGGCCTCCGGTCCCGCTCGAGCCCCTGCCGCTGACGGGCGTCCTCGAGTTCTTCGCGCCGGACCGGGAGCGCTTCCCCAGCCTCGGCCTGGCGTACGCCGCGGGGGCGGCCGGAGGGTTGGCTCCCAGCTACCTGAACGCCGCCGACGAGGTCGCCGTCGAGGCGTTCCTGGCCGGCTCGCTGCCCTTCACGGGGATCCCGGCCGTGCTGGCGGACGTGCTGGCGCAGGCGCCGGCCGCGCCGCTGACCTGGGACGCGCTGGGCCCGGCCGACGCCGAGGCCAGGCGGCTGGCGCAGGAGGCGGTCAGGGTGGCGCGGAGTTCGGGCGCGGGCCGGCGCCGGGCGTATCGTTAGGCGATGGCCTCCAGGTCGATACTCCTCCCGCTGCGCATCTTCGGCGTGCCCGTGCGGCTCGACTACAGCTTCCTGCTGGTGCTGCCCCTGTTCGCCTACCTGATCGGCTCGCAGCTGCCGGCGTACGTCGCGCAGCTCGAGTCGATGGGGGTGCCGCTGGATCCCAGCGCCTTCACAGGCACGCGAGCCTACCTGCTCGGGCTGCTCGGTGCCGTCGGCCTGTTCGCCAGCGTGCTGATCCACGAGGTCGGTCACGCGCTGACCGCGCGCGCCTACGGCATCGAGACGCAGGAGATCCGGCTGTGGTTCCTAGGCGGCGTCGCCCAGTTCCAGGACATGCCGCGGCAGCGCGGCGCCGAGGCCGTCGTCGCCCTGGCCGGCCCGGTCACCAGCGCGCTGCTGGCCCTGGGCCTGTGGGGCGTCATGCAGCTGCTGCCGGCCGACGCGCCGGCGCGGGTGGTGTGCAGCTACCTGGCGGTGACCAACCTCGGCCTGGCGCTGTTCAACCTCCTGCCCGCCCTGCCGCTCGACGGCGGGCGGATCCTGAGGAGCCTGCTGGCCCTGTTCCTCCCCAGGCTGGCCGCCACCAACGTGGCGGTCGGCATCAGCGGTGCCATCGCGATCCTGCTGGGCGTCTTCGCCCTGCTCGGCGGCCAGCTCTACCTAGCCCTGATCGCGTTCTTCATCTACAACGCCGGACGCATGGAGTCGCACGCCACGCTGATAAGCGAGGCGGTCCACGGCCGCACCGTGGCCGATCTGATGACGCGCGACGTCGCGTCGGTGGAGGCGGGCATGCCGCTGGGGCAGTTCGCCAGGTTGGCAGAGTTTCGCCCGCTGGACTCGTATCCGGTGATCGATTCGGATGGCGTGCTGCTGGGCGTGGCCAGGCTCGAGGACGCGGCCAGCGCCGTCGCGGCCGGCAGCGAGCTGGTAGAGGACGTGCTCAAGGAGGGAGCGCGCATCGCGCCCAACGAACCGGTGATGGCGGCTCTCCAGCGGATCACCGAGACCGAGGCCGGGCGGCTCTACGTCGTCGACGGGGCGGGGAGGCTCGTCGGGGTCCTGAGCAAGACCGATCTGCTGCGCCACATACGTAAGTTCGCTGCCCTGCGATAAACTACGGAGCCTGATGCTCACAGCCCTCACCTTCGTCCTGATCCTCACCAGCGCGGTCGTCGTCCACGAGCTGGCGCACTACCTGAACGCGCGCAGCGTCGGCGTGCCCGTCAGGACCTTCAGCGTCGGCATCGGCCCCGTGCTGCTGCGGCGGCGCTGGCGCGGCACCGAGTGGCGTCTCAGCGCGCTGCCCCTGGGCGGGTACGTCGACCCAGTCGGCATGGGCCCGACCTTGGGCGAGGACGGCCGGCTCGAGCATCCCAAGGAGGGCCTGGCCACCAAGAGCCTCGGGGCCAAGCTGTGGGTGCTCGTCGGTGGGGTCATAGCCAACTACCTGCTCGGCTCTGTCCTCCTCGCCAGCGCCATCGTCATGGAGCCCGCCTACCGCGAGATCACCACGGGCCAGACACCGACGGTGCTCGGCTCCTCGCTAGCCGAGGTGACTCCCGGCTCGGCCGCCGAAGCGCTCGGCCTGGCGACCGGTGACCGCCTCATCAGCGTCAACGGCATCGCCGATCCGGCGCCGAACCAGGTCGTCGAGCAGGTGCGCACCGCCTCCGAGCTCCGCATCGTGTTCGCGCGCGACGGCGTGGAGCAGACCGTCTCGACCCCGTGGCCACCGGCCGGCGCGCCCTCTCCTCCGCTGCTCGGCGTGAGGATCGCGCCAGTGCTGCCGGCGGTCGGCTTCGGCCCCACGCTCGTCGAGTCGCTGCGGTTCGGCATCCGCGTCGTGCCTGACATGGTCGGCGGCTTCATCTCCGGCTTCGCGGGAGCCATAACCGGCGCCGAGAACCGCGAGGTGGCTGGACCGGTCGGCATGGTCAGCATGGTCGACCAGGCCAGGCGCGTGGGCCTCGCCCCCGTCGTGCTGCTGGCGGCCGTCATCAACTTCTCGCTCGCCGTGTTCAACCTGCTGCCGATCCCTGGGCTCGACGGCGGACGCATGCTGCTCGCCACCGTCGTGGCCGTGCGGCGCAAGCCGTTCGCGCCCGGCCAGGAGGAGCAGTTCCACTTCTTCGGCGTCGTCGCGGTCCTCGCCCTGATCGTGCTGATCACGTTCAGGGAGCTGAGCGGCCTGTTCAGCGGCTGAGGTACCTCAGGCCGGCCACGTCGATAAGGCGCGCGAGTACCCTGGTCCCGTGAGCGCAGCACCTGGCCGGCTCGAAGACGTGGCGGTGTTGATCCCCGCCTTCGAAGAGGCCGGCAACCTCGCCCCGGTGGTGAGAGCGGCGTTGGCCGCCGGACCGAGCACGGTCCTCGTCATCGACGACGGCTCGGCGGACGGCACGTCCACCGCGGCCGCTGAAGCCGGGGCGGCCGTGCTGACGCTGCCCGCCAACCGCGGCAAGGGCGGAGCCCTGGCAGCAGGCGCCACGGCCGTGGGCGAGACCTTCCTCGTGCTGCTCGACGCCGACCTGATCGGGCTGGAGCCGGAGCACGTCGCGGCGTTGGCCGAGCCGGTCGTCAGCGGCGGGGCCGACATGAGCCGCGGCACCTTCAGCGGCGGCCGGCTCGGCACGACGCTGGCTCAGCGCCTCACGCCCCAGCTCAACGGTCAGCGCTCGCTCAGGCGCCTCGACCTGCTCGAGGTTCCCGGCCTCAGGACCAGCCGTTACGGCGTCGAGATCGCGATCACGCGCCACGCGCGCGAGCAGGGCTGGCGCTGCGCCGAGGTCGAGCTCGCGGGCGTCAGCCAGGTCATGAAGGAGGAGAAGCGCGGGCTCCTGAGGGGGCTCGCGGCGCGGGCCAAGATGTACCGGCAGGTGCTGGCAGAGCTCGTGAGAGGCGGCCGATGATCAGCTTCGTCAAGCTCCCTGTGGGCCCGCTGCAGGCCAACGCCTACCTGCTCTGCTCGGGGACGGCGGCCGTCGTCATCGACCCTGGCGCCGAGGCAGCGCGCATCGTCGCCGAGCTGGACCGCCGCGGCTGCGAGCGTCTGGACGCGGTGTGGCTGACGCACGCGCACTTCGACCACGTCGGTGGCCTGGCGGAGCTGCAGCGCCTGCGTCCCGCTGCCGTCTTCATGCACCCCGCCGACGCGCCGCTCCTGGCCGGGGCCAGCGCGTTCGCGGCCAACCTGGGCTTCGAGATCCCGGAGCCGCCTCGAGACTTCACGGCGATAGAGCACGGCAGCGTCCTCCGAGTGGGCGACCACGCCGCCACCGTTCTGCACGTGCCCGGGCATGCGCCGGGGCATGTGGCGTTCAGCTTCACGGAGCTCGGCCGCGTCGTCTCCGGCGACGTGCTGTTCCGCGGCTCGATAGGCCGCACCGACGTGCCGTTCGGGGATCAGGGCACGCTCCTCGCCAGCATCGCGCGCGAGCTGATCCCCCTGGGCGACGACACGCAGGTGCTGCCGGGGCACGGACCCAACACGACGATCGGCCTCGAGCGGGCCACCAACCCGTTCCTGGTCGCGCCCGGGCTCTAGCCGGCGGCTTCGCAACGACACCGGTCGGGCGGTGTCGGACCTCGGGTCTGCTCTGGCTCAGTCGGCCTGGGCCCGCCTCTCGCTGCGTGCGAGCGCTGCCAGCCGCGCCTCGACCGCCAGAGCGTGCGCTTCCAGCCCTTCGGCGCGGGCCATGACGACGGCGCTGGGTCCCACCTCGGCGACGAAGTCGGGGCCGGCAGCCAAGAACGGGATCGCCTTCTGGAAGTCGCGCAGGTTGACGAAGCTCGAGAAGCGCGCCGTCTGCGCCGTCGGCATCACGTGGCTGGGTCCGGCGACGTAGTCGCCGAGCGCCTCGAGGCTGTGCTCGCCGATGAAGATCCCCCCGGCGCTCGCGACCTGGGGCAGCAGAGCCTGCGGGTCCTCGACGAGCAGGCACAGGTGCTCGGGAGCGAAGGCGTTGGAGACGGCGATCGCCTGCCTCAGGTCGTCCACCAGGATCACGGCTCCGTTCTCGCGCAGCGATGCGGTGGCCGCCGACGGGTCGGGCAGGGAGCGCGCAGCTCCTTCCAGCTCGGCCAGCACGGCGGAGGCGAGGTCGCGCGAGGTCGTCACCAGCACGGGCTGGGCGCCGACGTGCTCGGCCTGCGCCAGCAGGTCGGCCGCGACGTACGTGACCGAGGCGCTCTCGTCCGCCACCACCAACGTCTCCGTCGGCCCAGGCAGGGACTCGATGCCCACCTCGCCGAACAGCAGCCGCTTGGCCGCGACCACGTGGCTGTTGCCAGGGCCGACCACCTTGTCGACCCGCGTCACGCTCTCGGTGCCGAGGGCGAGCGCCGCGATGGCCTGGGCGCCTCCGAGCGGGTAGACCTCGTCGATGGCGAGACGCTCGGCGACGTAGAGGATGCTCGCCGGCACGCCGGCGTCCGAACGTACCGGCGTGGCGACGGCGATGCGGCTCACCCCGGCCTGGCGCGCCGGCACCGCGGTCATGATCAGGCTGGAGAACAGCGGAGCGCTGCCGCCGGGCACGTAGCAGCCGACGGACCCCAACGGCCTGACGAGCATGCCGAGCGTGGCGCCGCTGCGCCGGTAGCTGAACTCGCCGCTGGGCTGCTCGCGGTAGTAGGTGGCGACGTTGTCGAGCGCGACGTCGATCGCGGCTGCAAGCTCGGGCGCGACCTCGGCAGCGCCGGCCTCGATCTCCTCGGGCTCGAGCCGCAGGCGCGGCGGCGCGTAGCCATCGAACCTCAGCGCGAGGTCGAAGAGGGCGGCGTCGCCCCTGTCCCTCACGTCGGCGATGGTGGTCGCGGCGCCCTCGGCGGCCTCGGCCGAGATCGCGCTCGAGCGCGTGGAGCACCACGCGATGGCTGCGTCTAGTCCCTCTAGAACCTGCATGGGCGCAGGATACCGCCGGAGGGCGCCCGGCCTCGGCACGAAAGGAAAGTCCCCCGCCGGCCGGCGGGGGACGCTGTCCTACTGGTTGTGAGCGGCTCTAGGCGGACTTCGCCTGGTCGACCAGCGCCTTGAACGTACCGGGCTCGCGCACGGCCAGATCGGCGAGGACCTTGCGGTCGAGAGCGACGCCGGAGCGGCGCAGCCCCGCGATGAAGCGGGAATAGCTCAGGCCCTCCTGGCGAGCGGCGGCGTTGATGCGCGCGATCCACAGCCGGCGGAAGTCGGCCTTCTTGTCGCGGCGGTCGCGGTAGGCGTAGTCGGCGGCGTTGAGCAGGGTCTGCTGGGCGATGCGCACGCTCTTCGAGCGCAAGCCCCAGTACCCCTTGGCACGCTTGAGGATCTTCGAGTGGCGGCGGCGGCGGACTATGCCGGTCTTGGCGCGTGGCATGCTACGACCTCATTCG
>CAYYOK010000027.1:0-6749 GCA_964473205.1 uncultured bacterium
GTCGCCGACGGCCAGGGCGGCGGGCCGGTGATCGCCGGTCAGCAGCGCGATGCGCTCCACGCCCAGACGCCGTAACGCCCCGATGGTGGGCGCGGCGCTCGGGCGCAGCGTGTCGGCGACGCCGATCGCGCCGACGATGTCGCCGGCGGAGGTCTCCGCGGCATGCGAACCCGGCGCGGCGTCTCCGTCTCCCTCCGGCCCCGTGGCTCCCGCGCGCCCAGCGCGACCCAGCAGGACGGTGGTCATCCCGGCGGCCTCGAGCCGGTCGAGGGCGGCGGCCACTCGCCCGTCGATCTCGGCGCCTAGCCTGGACGCCAGCTTGCGGTTCCCTGCCCACCAACGCTCGCCGAGCACGGTGGCTCTCACGCCGAAGCCCGGCAGCGCCTCGAGCTCGTGGACGGTGCCCGAGCGTGCCGGGTCGCGCGCGACCGCAGGGGCGGCGGTAGCGGTGTCGGCAGATGCGTCGGACATGCCGGCCGCGCCCATGGCCGCGTCGGCGGCCGCGACGATCGCTCGCGCGAGCGGGTGCTCCGACTCGCTCTCGACGGCAGCGGCGATCCGAAGCACCTCGCCAGCGTCGACGTCGAAACCGACTACCTCGGCGACCTGCATGCGCCCCGTGGTGAGGGTGCCGGTCTTGTCGAACGCGATCGTGTCTATCGCCCCTAGCTCCTCGAGCGCCGCGCCGCCCTTGAACAGCACGCCCAGGCGGGCCGAGCGCGCCAACGCGGCCAGGATCGCCGCGGGAACGCTGATGACGACGGCGCACGGGCTCGCGACGACTAGCAGGGTGGCGGCCTTGTACAGGGCGTCGGCGCCGGGCATGCCGCTGGCGAGGAACACCAGCAGCGCGAGCGCCGAGCCGGCGAGCACGAGGAGCGTGTAGCGCTGGCCGAACCACTCGCTGAAGCGCTGGCTGGGCGCCCTTTGCGCCTGCGCCGCCGTGACCAGCTCGATCATGCGAGCCAGCGTCGAGCTGGCGGCGTCCTTCGTGACCCGCACCTTCAGGCTGCCGTGGCCGTTGATCGAGCCGGCGTAGACGGCGTCACCAGGCAGCTTGTCGACGGGTGCGTACTCACCGGTCACCGGCGACTGGTCGAGGCTGCTCGCGCCGGACTCGATGACGCCGTCGAGCGGCACGCGCTCGCCCGGCTTGAGCAGGATGACGGCTCCCACGGCCACCTCGTCGGCGGTTACCACGCGCTGCTCGCCGCCCGACACGACGGTGGCGGTGTCGGGCTTGAGCCTCATGAGCGCCGCGACGGCCCGCTTGGTGTTGCCCATCGCGTACGCCTCGAGCATCTCGGCGATGCTGAACAGGAGCAGCAGGATCGCACCGTCGCGCACCTCGCCCACCGCGGCCGCGGCCAGGGCGGCCAGCACCATCAGCGCGCTGATCGAGATCTCGCCGCGGCGCAACGAGGCGATCGTGTCGCGCGCAGCGACGTATCCAGCCGCGACGTAGGCGGCGGCGTACCCGGCCGCAGCGAGCCAACCTGCCGCCCCGCCCCCGCCGACCAGTCGCTCGAGCCAGGCCGGACCGCCGCCTGCGAACCGCAGGGCCACGAGAGCCGCGACGAACCCGGCGAGGGCGATGACGGTAAGCGCGAGCTCGAAGCGCAGCTTGGCTCGCTCGGCGAGCAGCTCCGCCTGTAGGCGCTCGTGAGCCGAGGCCCTGGGGCCCGGGGTTGGAGTGGCCGGCGCCGGAGACATGACCTACCATAAATCGGAATCATTCCGATTACAAGACGGCGCGGTGTGCGTGCGAGAACGGCTCGTTTCATCGGTTCGAGGCGTCTAGGCGTTACCCTCTGGCGATGCGACCGCCCAGCGGAGACCACCCGTGACGGACGGCGGCCAGGCGAGCGGCGAGATCGGTGTCCCGACCGGAACTCGCGGCGGCAGCCGTGACGCCAGCGGCGGCGCGCGCTCGCCGTTCGCGGTCGAGCTGGCTCGGTTCGCCCTCGTCGCCATCGGCTACCTGTCCCTGCTGCCGGCGCTGATCTGGTACCTCGCCTACCTGAGGCTCGGCGACGACCGCTGGTGGATGTTCGTGCTCAACAGCGGCGCCACCTACTTGTTCGCCCCGGTGCCGATCGTGCTCGTGGCGGCGTCGCTGACGCGCCGCTGGGGCCTCGTGGCGGCGGCGCTCGTTCCGGCCATCGTAGGGCTGATGGTCTTCGGCCCGCTGCTGGTGCCTCGCGCGCTCAAGGTCGGAGCCGTCGATGCGAACGCCCCGCGCCTGAGCGTGATGACCTTCAACCTGCACTCGCACAACGACAGCCCTGACGCCGTGCTGGCCGCGATAGTCTCCGCCGCTGCCGATGTCGTCGCCCTGCAGGAGATCTCTCCCGCGATGGCGGACCGGCTCAGGCTCGAGCTGCAGGACCGCTACCCGTACGCCGAGATCGCCGCGGGCGTCGACGGCGCCGGCAAGGGCGTGCTCAGCCGCTACCCGCTGGAGGCCCTCGGGCGCGCCCACGGCTGGTTCAACACCCGCAGCCCTCAAGGGGTCTTGCTGCACCTGCCGTGGGGAGACGTCGCGCTGTTCAACAACCACAACACCTCGACGTCGCGGACGCTGAGCGAGTGGCCGACGGAGATCTCGGACTCGATGCGTCAGAGGGAGCGCACCTCGGACATGATGGTCGAGTTCGCGGCGGGCAGCCCGCTGCCGGTCATCGCCCTAGGGGACTTCAACACCACCGAACGCAGTAGCGCGTACCTGCTGATGAGGAAGGGCTTCCAAGACGCCTGGCTCGAGGCCGGCTTCGGCTTCGGCCACACCTTCCCAGGTGGGCCGTTGGCGCCTACGCCGTTCGGGGTCTCGCCGCCCCCCTGGCTGCTGCGGATCGACTACGTGTTCCACACGCCCGAGCTGACCGCCGTCGACGCGCGCATCGGGCCCTGGGACGGTATATCCGACCATCGGCCCGTCGTGGCCGTGCTCGCCTGGCCGCAGTGAGCGCGGCGTTCACGGCGGCGGCGGCTCGGGGCGTCCCGTGGGCGCCAGGCGGCTCCTAAGCCGTAGCCTGAGCCGCTGCCGCCATGTGCGCCAGGAACTCCCGCATGAAGCGCTCCGGATGCTCGATGAACGGCGTGTGGCCGCACTCCTCGAACGCCTCCTCGCGGTAGGCGCCGCCGGCCGCCGCGTAACCCTCCAGGACTGCGCGCGTCTGCGACACCATCGGTTGCGGCGGGTGCACGTCGTCGCCCGGCCAGCCCGGCACGGCTCCGATCTTGCCGAGGAAGCCGATCTCCGAGAGCGAGGTGTCGGAGACGATCTGGTCGTCCTTACCCCACACCCACAGGATCGGCGGCTTGGCGGTTGCGGCGAGGAAGCGGTCGACGGCGTCACCGACGTACTTGGGCGAGATCGCGTTGATCGGCCCGTGGCGGCCGGGCGCCAGGCCGGGCCAGTTGGCGGACGGCGTCGAGTCGCCGGGGTAGCGCTCTGGGCCGAGGTGCTCGCTGAGCATCGAGCTGAGCAGGTCCTCCTCGCGCGCGGCGCGGAACGGCGGCTTCCAGTAGAGCGAGTTCATCACGTTGCGCGGCGCCGCCGGGTGCCCGGTGCCGCGCTCGCCCTCGCCCATCATCCTGACCATGTCGGGGTTCACCAGCCCTCCGCCCGAGCCGGCGAAGTCGGCGTAGGTGGGCGTGCCGTGGGCGTCCTTCGTGCCGCCGAAGCCGTAAGGCGAGCCGGGAGCGACGAGCGTGGCCGAGACGATGTCGGCGCTGTCTGCGGCGATGAGCCCCCACAGCACGGCGCCCCCCAGAGAGTGACCGGCGACGTGGTAGCGGCCGATGCCCATCGCCTCGCGCAGGGCCAGCAGGTCGTCGACCCAGTCCCCTACGCCCCTGGTCGCGTCGACCAGCTCGTCCTCGGTGCCGCCGTAGCCGCGCAGGTCGGGCGCTAGCGCCCGGTAGGTGGGCGGCAGCGCCAGCATCACCTCTTCCCAGAACGCGCTGGACGAGGCGTTGCCGTGAACCAACAGCACCGGCACGCCGTCCTGCGGCCCGCTGGTGAGAACGTAGTGCTCGAGTCGGCTGGTCTTGACCTTGAGCGGCGTGATGCCGGCGAGGTGGTTGATCCTCTGGTTCTTGCTGTTCGCCATGGCTGAGCTTACAGCCGGCCGGGTTAGCCGGGCGCCCCCGCCGCCCGGACGTCAAGGCCGCGAGCGCTCAGTGCCCGCGCTCGTCGGAGTCGACGCCGCCGCCCGTGTCGAGAGCGTCGATGGCCGCGACCTCGCCGGCGTCGAGCTGGAAGTCCAGCACCGCCAGGTTCTCGCGCAGCCTGCCCGGGTCGGCGCTCTTCGGGATCGGCACGAGCCCGTGCTGCAGATGCCACCGCAGCACGACCTGGGCCGGCGTCTTGCCGTGCCGCGCGGCGATGCCCGCCAGCGCGCCCTCGGCTAGCAGCGTCGAGCCGCGTCCCAGAGGGGTGTACGAGACCGTGACGATCCCGTGCTGGTCGTGGTAGCGCCGATGATCGAGGCGGGCGACGTGCGGGTTGAGCTGGATCTGGTTGACCGCCGGCGTCACCGACGTCTCCGCGGCTAGGCGCTCCAGGTGGGCAGGCTTGAAGTTGGAGACGCCGATCGAGCGCGCCAGCCCCAGCCCTTGCAGGCGCTCGAAGGTGCGCCAGGTGGAGACGTAGAGGTCGCGCTGCGGCAGCGGCCAGTGGATGAGCAGCAGGTCGACGCTCTCCAGGCCGAGCCGCTCGAGCGAGGCGCGCAGGCCTGCCTCGGCGCGCTCCTCGCCCTGGGAATCGCCGTCGAGCTTCGTGGTGACGAAGATCGTGTCGCGCGGCAGGCCGGAGCCGGCGAGCGCGCGCCCGACACCGGTCTCGTTGCCGTAGCGGACCGCGGTATCGATGTGGCGGTAGCCGGCGGCGAGCGCGTCGCCTACGACGCGTTCGGCCGCGTCGTCGCCTAAGGGCCAGGTGCCGAGCCCGATGACGGGCATCGAGCGGCCGTCGTTGAGGGTGACGCTCGGGACGACTTGCATAGGGCAATCTACGCCATGACGCCGTCGGCTTGGCATGATAGGCGGGATGCCAGCGCCCGACCCCGACGCCGACCCGTCTGCCGCGATCGACGTTGGCGGCGTCGCCGAGGCGGTCACCGATCTCGTCACCGCCATCCACGCCACGCCGCACAAGCTCGTGCTGGCCTTCGCGGGCGCCGGCGCCGGTGCGGTGGCCTGGCTGCACTCGGTCGGAGGCTCGAGCCGGACGGTCCTCTCGGCTCTGGACGTCTACGCGCCGAAGAGCATGGTCGAGCTGATCGGGTTCGCCCCCAGCAACTACACGGTGCCGCGTGTGGCCAGGGCCATGGCCGGCGCGTGCCTGAAGATCGCGCGGCGGCAGCTGCCGGACGGCTCGAGCGACCCCATGGCCGGCGTCGGGAGCACCGCCACCATCGCGACCGACAGGCTCAAGCGTGGTGAGCACCGCGTGGCCGTCGCCGTGCGCGACCTGCTGGGAACCGTCGACTACTTCCTCGTCATGGAGAAGGGCGCGCGCGACAGGACTGGCGAGGAGGAGCTGGTGAGCCTCGTCGTGCTGAGCGCCATCGCCGACGCCTGCGGCGTCCTCGGAGCTCCCGCGCTGCCCCTGACCCCCGCCGAGGAGCTGCGGGTCGAGTTCGCCCCGTGCGAGGCGCTGGCGGCCCTGGCGGCCGGCCGGGTCGGGAAGGCCGTCGTGCAGCCGGACGGCACCGTCACCAGCGGGGCCGACCTGGGGCCGAGCGCCATCCTCTCGGGCGCCTTCAATCCGCTGCACGCCGCGCACCTGGAGCTGGCTGCTGCCGCCGCCGAGCGCACGGGGCTGCCGGCCCTCTTCGAGCTGCCGCTGATGAACGCCGCGAAGTCCCCCATCGAGCTGGGCGAGGCGCGCCGGCGCGCGCAGCAGTTCGCGGGCAAGGGGCCGGTCGCGCTCACGCGCACGCCGCTGTTCGCCGACAAGGCGGAGCTCTTCCCCGGCAGCGTCTTCGTCGTCGGCTTCGATACGGCGGAGCGGATCGTGCAGCCGCGCTTCTACGGAGGCGACCAGGGCGCGATGCTCGCGGCCCTCGAGCAGGTGAGGCGCCGCGGCTGCCGCTTCCTCGTCGCTGGCCGTGCCACGCAGGGCGAGTTCAGGACCCTCGCCGATCTGTCCCTGCCGCCAGCCGCCGCCGACCTGTTCAGCGCTCTGGGCGAGAGCGAGTTCCGCCTCGACCTGAGCAGCACCGAGGTCCGCGCCGGCTGGCCCGGTGCCTCCGGCCCGCGGTGAGCGCCTCGGTCGAGGCGTGGCTGGGCATCGACCTCGGCACCCTGTCGGCGAAGGCGGCGCTGATCGACCGCAGCGGGGGCCTGCTGGGGCTGGGGCGCGCCGAGTACCGCCTCGAGTCGCCGCGCCCTGGCTGGGCCGAGACGGCGCCGGGCGAGTGGTGGCGGGCGGCCGTCGCGGCGACGCGCCAGGCGCTGGACGCCTGCGGCGCGGCTCCTGACGGCGCCGGCCTCGGTGGCGGCGGATCCGATGGCCGCGGCTCGCGCGCCGGGGCTGCCGGCGGGCGCCCGCGCGTGGTGGCGCTCGGCCTCTCGGGGCAGATGCATGGGGTGGTGCTGTCGGATGAGGCCGGCGCGCCGGTCCGCAACGCCGTCACCTGGGTCGATAGCCGCGCCACCGCCGAGCTCGACGCGTACCGAGCCCTCGATCCCGAGGTCCTGCGCGGCCTGGCGAACTCGCCCGCGCCCGGCCTGGCCGGGCC
>CAYYOK010000027.1:6759-32093 GCA_964473205.1 uncultured bacterium
CCTGCTCTGGCTCGCGCGCCACGAGCCGGGCGCCGTCGCCCGCGCCCGCTGGGCGCTGCAGCCGAAGGATTGGCTCAGGCTGCGCCTGACCGGCGAGGCGGCGTCGGAGCCCAGCGACGCCTCGGCGACGCTGCTGTTTCACGTGGAACGAGACCGTTGGTCTCGGGAGGCGGTCGACGGCCTCGGCCTCGACGCCGGCCTCTTACCTCCGCTCGTCGCCTCGGCCGGCGTGGCCGGGGAGCTGCTGCCTGGCGCCGCCGACGAGCTGGGCCTGCCCGCCGGGCTGCCGGTCGTGGCCGGCGCCGCCGACACGGCCGCGGCTGCTGTCGGGAACGCGCTGGCGCACGGCGACGTGCACCTGACCATCGGCTCGGGAGCGCAGCTGGCGGCCATGCTGCCCGAGTACGCGCCGCCCACGGCGGGCGCCGATGTCTTCCGCGCCGCGACGCCGCGCGGCTGGTACCACCTGCTGCCCGTGCACAACGCCGGCATCGCCCTGGAGTGGGCGCTGCAGACGCTCGGCCTGAGCTGGAGCGAGGCCTACGCGCTGGCGGCCACCGTCCCGGCCGGGGCGGAGGGCGCGCGCTTCGCGCCGTTGCTGAGCAGCGAACGCGCCGTGGAGCGCGGACCCGCCGGCCGCGGCGCCTGGACGGGCCTGGGCCTGCATCACGGTCGCGCGCATCTCGCGCGCGCCGCGCTGGAGGGCGTAGCGGGGCTGATCGGTGCGGCCTTCGGGCGGCTCGCAGACGCCGGCCTGGCTGGCGGCGAGCTGGTGCTCGGCGGCGGAGGCTCCGCCGAGGCGCTCTGGGGTGAGATGCTGGAGGCCAGCCTGGGCCGCGCGTTCAGGCTCGCGCCGCAGCCGGCCGCTTCGGCCCGCGGGGCCGCCGTGCTGGCCCAGCACGGCGTGGGCAGTTGACGCCGTTGGAGGGGAAGCGATGAAGCGAATCACGGGCGTCCACACGATCATGCCGACGCCTTTCGACGACGACGACGCGCTCGACCTGGCCAGCCTGGAGCGGCTCACAGACTTTCTCATCGGCCTCGGCGTTGACGGCCTCGTCGTGCTCGGCGTCCTCGGCGAGGCGCCCAAGCTGTCGCAGGCCGAGCAGGAGCAGGTGATCGCGACGACCGTGGCGGCGGCGGGTGGGCGCGTGCCCGTGCTGGCGGGCACGGGAGCCGCCGGCACGCAGCTCGCCGTCGAGCGCAGCGCCGCCGCGGTCGCAGCCGGTGCCGCCGGCCTCCTCGTCGCCCCTCCCCCGGTCCAGAACGACGCCGTGATTTTCGAGTACTACCGGCGCATCGACGCCGACGGCGGCGCTCCGGTCGTGCTGCACGACTACCCGGCGGCCACCGGCATCACGCTCTCGCCCGCGCTGGTCCTGCGCCTGCACTCCGAGCTGGGCGGCGTCGGCGCCATCAAGCTCGAGGAGGCGCCGAGCGCTCCGAAGGTCGGCGCGCTCAGGGCCGCCAGCCAGAGCCTCGCCATAGTCGGCGGTCTCGGCGGGCTCTACCTCATCGAGGAGCTGGCGCGCGGCGCGGACGGCACCATGACGGGCTTCTCGTACCCCGAGGTGCTGATCGAGGTCTACCGCGCGCACTCGTCCGGCGACGTCGCGCGCGCGAGGGAGGCCTTCTACCGAGCGGCGCCGCTGCTGCGCTTCGAGTTCCAGCCCGGCATCGGGCTGGCCATCCGCAAGGAGGTCTACCGGCGGCGCGGCGCCATCGCCAGCGCGCACGTCAGGCATCCCGGCGCGCAGATCGACGGTCTGCTGGCAGCCGAGCTCGACGCGGCCCTGGCGGGAAGCTCGCTGGCCTAAGGGAGGCTTCGCAACGTTGCGATACGCTAACTTGCGAAAACGGCTCGAGGAGGTGCGATGAGCAAGCCCAACCCGTTCCGCATCGGCGAGCGCGTCAAGGGCGACAGCTTCGCCAACCGCGAGGACGAGGTCGCGGCCATCAGACACGCCGTCCTCAACGGCTCCAAGCTGCTGGTTCACGGGCCTAGGCGCATGGGCAAGAGCTCGACGATCTGGCTGGGCGCGGACGCGGCCAGGTCCGCGCGCGGCGCGGGCAGCAGGCCGATCGTGGTCGGCGCCGACGTCTCGACGGCGACGACGCTGTTCGACGTCGCCAGCCGCCTGCTGCGCTCGCTCTACCAGGAGACGCGCCCTGCGCGCCTGCGCCTCGACGAGCTGCTCGGCCAGATCGCACCGCGCGTCAGCGTCAAGCTCGACGAGCGCGGCGGACCGCCGACGATCAGCTTCGGCATCGAGCGGCGCACGGCGTCCGACGAGGAGCGGCGACAGGCCTTCGAGTCGGTGCTCGAGCGGCTCGACGCGATAGGGACGAGGACCAAGCGGCCCGTCGCGGTCGTGCTGGACGAGTTCCACGCGATAGCCAACTTCGGCGGCGAGACCGCCGAGTGGCACCTGCGCGACTGCATGCAGCGCTTCGGCGCGCTCGGCTTCGTGTGCGCCGGCTCGCAGGAGGCGCTGGTGCGCGACCTGATCGGCCCCAAGCGCGCCTTCTACAAGATGTTCGAGCTGCTCGCGCTCGATCCGATCGCGCCCGGCTACTTCGGGCAGTGGGTCGAGGTGCGCCTGAAGCGAGCCGGCAAGGTCGACGCCGGGGTGGGAGCCGCCGTCGTCGAGCTGGCCGGTCCTCGCACGCAGGACGTGATCCAGCTCGCCAGGCAGCTCTACTTCCGCGGCGTGGCCGCCGGCCGCGTCAGGTTCGAGGACGTCGAGTCGGCCCTCGACGAGGTCGTCGACAGCGAGGCCGCGCTGACCCGCCAGCTCTGGAGCGAGCTGGCGGCGGGACAGCAGGACGTGCTGCGCGTGCTGGCGCTCGGGGTCGAGCAGCTCTACGCCGCCGAGGTCAGGGACCAGTACGGGCTCGGCGCGCCCTCCTCGCTGCACCGCGCCGTCGAAGCGCTGCTGCGCCGCGGCCTCCTGATCCAGGATGGCGGCGAGCTGCGCTTCGACAGTCCGTTCATCAGGCGCTGGGTCGAGCGCGAGGTGGCGCGCGACGTCGGCTGATCAGGCGCTCAGCACAAGCGCTTCCCGCAGATCGTCATGTGCGAGTAGTCCCGGCCGGTCTGCGCCTCGAGCCGCAACCACAGGCGCCCGGTACCCTCGTCGAAGTAGTAGGCGACGCCACCTACCTGCGACAGGAGGGACGAAAGGCTGCCGGCCACGGGCACGCGGTTGCGCTCGTCGATCCACCAGTCGCGGTAGATGTGCACCCCGCCGGCGTCCCACGGCAGCGAGACGACGAGGCTGTCGCCGCTGACGATGCTGCTCAGCTCGACCGTGAGGTGGTCGGGGGCGACGCCCGAGAACTGGTAGTGGTAGCGGCCGCCCTCCATCAGAGGCAGCAGGCTGCGGAAGTGACGGTTCGGAACCGACGGTCCGCCGTTGGGCGTGCCGAACATCGTGTGGCTCGGGCCGGTGCCGGGGCTCGCGCCGCGGTAGAGCGTCACGGGCTCGATCCGCGCCGTGCGCGAGGTCTGGTCGCGCAGAGACAGCGCCGCGTAGCGCCCCTCGCAGACATGCGAGTTCCACGCCGCCCTGAACTCGCAGTCGCCGTGGGTGAGGAGCGGGTTGTCGACCGTGACCCACGCCCCGGCGGTGCCGGTGAGGCTGCCCTCGCGGTCTTGGAACACCGCGCTGCGGTAGCCGTCCTCGTTGCTGTCGTGCCTCCCCGGCTCCTGGTCCTCGGCGGTGCGCGTGGGCAGGTAGACCTCGTTGGTCTCAGGCCCGAAGGTGACGGCCCGCAGGTGGTTCAACGGGCTGAGCGAGAACGAGGTGAAGCTGTGGATCCCGATCGCGCTGGCCTCGCGCACGGCGTTCGGCACGAAGTTCTGAAAGTGCACGCGGTCCGCCCACACCTGTCCGTCGTAGAACTCGAAGCCGCGGATCGCGAAGCCCGCGTTCCAGGGCTTCGGCAGCGAGCGGCCCACCTGCGGCTCCCAGCTGAAGACGTGGCCGAGGTTGGCGCTCTCGCCCACGACGATGCTGTTCTCGATCCGCGTGAGGTTGGAGGCGAACGTGGCGCCGATGGCGTTGTCGACCAGCAGCGCGTTGCGCAGCACCGTGTGATCGCCGCGCGTCCACACCGCGCCGTTGCGATGCCGGTAGGCGCTGAAGCCCTCGAACACCGCCAGCACCGGGTTCGAGTTTGGGTTGGCCGGGTCTTGGCGCGGCCGGTAGCTCGTCGTCTCGACGCCGGTCAGGTCGGAGGTCGGTCCGCGGTCGACGTGCAGGCCGTCGGCGCTGTTCGAGTGCGCCAGGTTGTCGACGAAGAGGCCGAGCGGCGTGCGGCGGGGCCAGGTGTTGGCGCCGTCGAAGATCGCGTACGACGGGCCGGTCGGGTGCTCCGGCAGGCCGTACCAGAAGCCGGTGCCCTCAGAGGACGCGGCCACGTTGCCCACGAAGTCGTTGCCAGGATGGGTGATCCAGAAGATGGCCGGCCCGAGGAAGGACGTGTCGGAACCGAGCAGGGCGGTGCCCTCTGGCGGTTTGCGCGCCATCAGGCCGAGGTTGCCGGTCACCAGGTTGCCGCGCTCGGCGCCGTCCTCGAGGAAGTAGCAGTGGCCGAAGGTGTCGTAGGCGGCGTTGCCGCTCAGCAGCACGTCGTTGGTGCCGTGAACCGTGATGCAGCGGTTGAAGAGCTGGTGCAGGCTGGAGTTCCTCACGAAGCTGCCCGCGCCCGCGTCGCCCATCAGGTGGAAGTGAACCGGGTAGCGCAGCAGCACGCCGACCTGCCCGAGGTTGGTGAGCTCGACGGAGTCGAGGCGGATGCGGCTGTCGCCGAGCGCCATGACGTGCCCGCCGAAGCGGTAGCGGTCGCTGTTCGGATCGGTGGTGGCGGCCTCTGAGCGGATGGTGACGTTGCGGCTCAGCCGCGCGACCTCGGCTCGCGACTCGAGCACGGTGTTGCTGTAGCCGCTGGTCCCCTGGCCGAACGTCTGCGCCTCCCCGAAGTGCATGTAGTTGAGCGGGGCGTCGAGCCCGACGGTGTTGCCCCCTACCCACGCGACCGTGCGCTCCTCGACCTGACGGTCGGCGACGACGTCGCCGCGGTTGTCGTGGGCGAAGTAGTCGGTCGAGGCGATCACGATGCGGTCCCCGACGCGCCAGCCAGTAGCGTCGTCGACGGTGATGCTGCTCTCTCCGGCGGCGGCCGTCGCGGACAGCCGCGTCCAGCTCGAGCCTTCCGGGTCGCCGTAGACCTCGAGCGTGCCGTGGAGCAGGCCGATGTACTTGTGGCCGAGGCAGCCGCTGTCGCCCTGCCGCTCGCCCGTGAGCGTGATGACGGCCCGGTGGGTGAACGCCTGCTGAGCGCTGCCGACGTAGAGACCGCCGGTCACGAAGATCCAGTCGCTCGTCAGCTCCAGGTCCGCCTGCGCGAACACCAGCGAGCCCTCGATGCTGAGGCCGGCGAGGGGCGGCGGGCTGACGTCGAGGAGCACCACCTCGCCAGCGGGGATCGTGACGAGATCGCCGGCCTGAGGCAGCTGCCGGCCTGGCCAGCCCGCGGCCTGCGACCAGCTGCGGGTCGGCGTCGGAGGCGGCGGGCTCGGTTCCGGCGTCGCGACGGAGTGAGCCCGGAGCCCGCCCGGCGCACCATGAGACCCGTGCGCGTGGCTCACGGCGCCGGGGGTCACGGCGTTACCCAGCAGCAGGTCCAGGCAGGAGGCGTGGTTGTCGGTAGGCGTGATCGCGGCGCAACTCGCCAGCAGCACGACTGCTGCCAGCAGCGCCGAACCCAGGCGCAGAACGCGCCCGGCGCGTGCAGCGGGTACGGCCAATCCGGGGCTAGCAGGCGCCCTCACGAGCCCTGTGTTCGGCACGGCCATGCGTCTCTCCCAGCCGTGACCTGAAGGCCTTGGCGGCGCTCCCGCTCTTCCTTCGCTCTCCCGGCCCGCAGGCTAGACGGAACGGGCCCGAGAAAGTGTAAGGAGGTTCGCTGCGCAGACGGTGTCGGTGTGATCCGGCTCTCGCAGCCGCAGCCGCAGCCGCAGCCGCAGCCGCAGCCGGGGTCGGGGCCGGGGCCAGAGCTCATGAGCGCGACGCCAGCCAGGCGAGGACCCGCTCCCACAGCCTCTCGCCCGCCTGCCAACCCTCGCCGTTGGTCAGCACGCCGTGGTTGGCCCCGGCTTGGCAGTGGTACTCCGTGTCGACGCCGGCCGCGGCGAGCTTCCTGGCGTACGCTTCGCCCTCGCTGGTCAGCGGGTCGCACTCGGCGGTCAGCACCAGCGCCGCAGGGGCGCCGTTCGGGTCGGCCAGCACCGGCGAGGCGCGCGGGTCCTCGCGCTGCTGAGCCTCGGGCGCGTAGCACTCGCAGAACCACTCCATCGCCCGCTGCGAGAGCCCGAAGCCCTCGGCGTAGTCGCTGCGGGAGGCGTAGCCGGGCACGTCGCGGAGGTCGGTGACCGGGTAGACGAGCACCTGGCCGGCGGGCGGTGGCACGGCATGGCGCGTCGCGAGGGCGGCGACGGCGGCCAGGTTGCCGCCGGCGCTGTCTCCCATCAGGAAGACCTTGGCCGGGTCGGCTCCCAGCGCCGCGGCGTTGGCGAGCGCCCAGCCGGCGGCGTGGATGGCGTCCTCGGCGGCGGCGGGGAACCGAGCCTCGGGCGCCAGCCGGTACTCGACCCCGACCACCGTGGCGCCGGAGTCCTGGCACAGGCGGCGGCAGGTGTGATCGTGGGTGTCCAGATCGCCCATGACGAAGCCGCCCCCGTGGAAGAAGACGATCAGGCCGCGTCCGTCCCGCGCCGCCCGCGGCTGGTAGACGCGCAGCGGCAGCTTGCCGCCGGGGCCGTCGAGCGCGAGGTCGGTGACGTCGCCGACGTCGACGCGCGCGAGCGCCGTCGTCATCTCGCGCACGCCGCGGCGCACGTCTGCCAGAGGCTGCTCCCAGGCCGGGGCCGGCGCTAGCGCCGCCAACCGGTCCAAGTAGTCGCGGATCTCGGGGTCTAGGGGCAAGGCCGGCCTCCCCCTGGATGCTAACGCGGCGCGTTGACACGGCCGCCCGGCCGGACGATACTGCTGATAGACATCAAGTCAGCAAGTCACTTGATGACTTGCGGGAAGGACGGGTCGCGCCGGCGTGCCGCCAACGCCAACCGTACACGCCCGGAACGGGTAGGTCCGGCCGCGCCGAAGCGGCTGCAAGGACGCCCAGCCCGACGGCGGCACCCTCGTACAGCCAGACGCTTCAGAGCAGTACGCCCGGCGCGATCGGCGTCGGAGCAAACGAGTCGCAGGAGGCATCATGAGACGCAGCATCCTTCGCCTGGCGCTGGCCGCCGGCCTGTCCATGGCCGGCTGGAGCTTCGCCCAGACCAACATCACCTTCTGGCACATCTTCGACGCGGGCGACGCGCTCGACTTCATCAACGAGGTCGTGGCCGACTTCAACGCCGCCAACCCCGACATCCGGGTCGAGCACCTCGGCACCAACTTCTGGGACTACTGGACCCGGCTGACCACCGCGATGGCCGCCGGCACCGGCCCCGATGTCGCGCTCAACGACCTCGGCAACGTCGCCAGCCGCGCCTCCGCCGGCATCATCCTCGACATCTCGGGCGAGATGGCGGCCACCGGCGCGACCCTGGAGCCCTACTGGGAAGCGACGCACCCGATGCTCACCTATGAGGGCGGCATCTATGCGCTGCCGTTCGAGACGGACGTGCGCGGCCTCTACTACAACAAGGCGCACTTCGCCGAGGTCGGGCTCGACCCTGAGAGCCCGCCCAGCAACTGGGCCGAGCTCTCCGAGTACGCCGACCTGCTGACCGTGCAGGCCTCCAACGGCCGCCTGACGCGCGTGGGCTTCAACCCCACCCTCGGCAATCTGGGCTTCTACACCTTCGCCTGGACCAATGGCACCGAGTTCCTCGATGAAGATGGCGACCTGGTGCTCAACTCGCCGGAGGCGGTCGCGACCCTCGAGTTCATGGTCGACCTGGTCAATCGCTACGGCGCGCGCGACATGACCGCCTTCACCTCCGGCTTCCCGCCCGGCGGCACCGACCCCTTCGTCTCCGGCCAGGTGTCGATGATCGCTCAGAACAACACCTACGGCGCCTTCGTCAGGCGCTTCGCGCCCGATCTCGACTTCGGCGTCGCCCCGCTGCCGCACAACGACTCGCCGGCGAGCTGGAGCAACGGCTTCTCGGTCGAGATCACCGCCACCACGCGCAACCCCGACGCCGCCTGGCGCTTCATGGAGTACCTGATGTCGGCCGAGGTGCAGGCCGCCTACGCGAAGCGCAACGGCTCGATGGTGGGCAACCAGGCCGCCGCCACCGATCCCGAGCTGATGGCCGACGAGGTGTGGGCCGTGATGGTCGAGCAGATGGCAGTCTCGCGCTTCCGCCCCTTCGTGATGGAGGCGCCCACCTGGTACGACACCGCGCTGCAGCCGGAGGTCGACGCCGCGCTCCTCGGTCGCAAGTCGGCGCAGCAGGCCCTCGATGACGCGCAGTCGTCGCTCGAGGCCGAGATCGCGCGCTTCCGGCAGACCCAGTAACCCAGCCGCCGCATGCCGCCAGTCACTGGCAACGGCACCTCGCCCCGTCAGGCTCTACAGCCTGACGGGGCGAGCATGCCAGCCCCCACCGCGCCGCGCCGCAGCCACCTGGGCCGCAACGAGACGATCTGGGGCTGGGTCTTCGTCTCGCCCTGGATCGTGGGCTTCCTCGCCTTCACGCTGATCCCTATCTCGCTGTCGTTCTATTACGGCTTCACCTCTTACAACATCTACCAGCCGCCGCGCTTCATCGGCCTGCGCAACTACGAGGCGCTGATCGCCGATCCGCTGTTCTGGACGGCTCTGTACAACACGGTCTACTACACCTTCATCAGCGTGCCGCTGATGCTCGCCATCAGCCTCGGCCTCGCCCTGCTGCTCAACTCGAAGCTGCCCGGGATGGCCTTCTTCCGCACCATCTACTTCCTGCCCTCGGTGCTGTCCGGCGTCGGCGTCGCGCTGTTGTGGCTGTGGGTGTTCAACCCCAACTACGGCCTCATCAACTCGCTGCTCGAGCTCATCGGCATCAGGGGGCCGCTATGGCTCTTCTCGCCCGAGTGGTCGAAGCCGGCGATGATCATCATGAGCCTCTGGGGCCTCGGCGGCGTGATGGTCATCAACCTCGCCGGCCTGCAGAGCATCCCGGGCGCGCTCTACGACGCGGCCAAGATCGACGGCGCCGGCTGGGCGGCGCAGCTGCGCTACGTCACGCTGCCGATGCTCTCGCCGACGCTCTTCTTCAACTTCATCACGCTGACCATCGGCTCGCTGCAGATCTTCACCCAGGCCTACGTGATGACCCAGGGCGGGCCGGTGAACTCGACGCTCTTCTACGTCTTCTACCTGTTCAACCTGGCGTTCGAGAACCTGCGCATGGGCTACGCCTCGGCGATGGCCTGGGTGCTGTTCATCATCATCGTCGCCTTCAGCATCGCCCAGATGCGCCTGTCGCGCCGCTGGGTCTACTACGAGGAGAGCTGAAGTGAGCATGAGCATCGACGCACGCGGCAGGCCCGGAGGCGCTCGGCGCAGGGGGACGCTGCTGTCGGCGCGCCACGCCTACGCCATCACCGTCTACGCGCTGCTGATCATCGGCTCGGCCGCCTTCCTCTTCCCGCTGCTGTGGATGGTCGGCACCGCTCTGAAGCCCGAGTCGCAGATCTACGCCTACCCGCCGGTCTGGTGGCCGAAGCCGCTGGAGTGGAGCAACTTCATCGAGGCGATCAACTACTTCCCGTTCTGGCGCTACCTCCGCAACTCGACGATCGTGACGGTGCTGTGCGTGCTCGGGCAGGTCTTCTCCGCCGCCTTCGTCGCCTACGGCTTCGCCAAGCTGAGATGGCGCGGGCGCGACGCGCTCTTCTTCATCGTGCTGGCCACCCTGATGATCCCGGCGCAGGTGACGATGATCCCGCAGTACGTGATCTTCACCCGCCTCGGCTGGGTCGACACGCTGCTGCCGCTGATCGTGCCGAGCTTCTTCGGCGGCGGGGCCTTCAACATCTTCCTCTTCCGCCAGTACTACCGCACCATCCCACGGGACTACTCCGACGCCGCGCGCATCGACGGCTGCTCGGAGCTGCGCATCTTCTGGCAGATCGTGCTGCCGCAGGCCAAGCCGGCGATGGCCACCGCCGGCATCTTCGCCTTCCTGTGGACCTGGAACGACTTCATGGGCCCGGTGATCTACTTGCACAGCCCGCGGAACTTCACGCTGCCGATCGGCCTGCGCGCCTTCCAGCAGCAGACCGGCACCGAGTGGGACCTGCTGATGGCCGCCTCGCTGATCGTGATGCTGCCGATCATCGTGCTCTTCTTCGTGCTGCAGCGCTACTTCGTCGAGGGGATGAACATGACTGGACTCAAGGGCTGATGGGGCCGCTGGAGACCGAGCTGGAGACCGGCGCCGCGCGCCTCGCGCGCAGCGGCTTCGATGACGACGCCCTGGTGCACCTGCCGGCCGCCGAGGACCTCGCCTCCGACCTGCTGCGCGTCGACCCTCGCGACCCGGACTTCGCCGCGCCGGCGCTGACCAACCAGTGGTCGGGGGTCGTGGTGGGGCGCGAGCCGTTCGGCTACGCCGGCTTCAGCTCGCCCGAGGTGTTCCACGCCGGAGCGCAGGCGCAGCTCTTCGTCGCCGCCGACGGCGGCCCGCCGCGGTCCACGACCGAGCTGTTCGCCGAGCTCGACTACCGCTGGTACCCCAGCCGCATCGAGCGCGAGGGTGTTCATGACGGGCTGCGCTACCGGGTCGAGACCAGCCTGGCAGTGTCGGAGCAGGCGCTGCTCAACCGCCTGGCGCTGACGAACGAGGGCGCCGCCGCTCGCTCCCTCGACCTCTACCTGAGCGTCAACGCCGACATCGACTCGGTCTGGGACGTCAGCTGGCCGCCCGAGACGATGCTCAAGGGCAGCCTCAGGACCGAAGGCGGCGTGCTGGTGGCGGAAGGTCCGAAGCGGGACGCGTTCGCCCTCTGCGCCTCCACTCCGGCTCCCAGCGCCGTCGTCGGCCTGGATCCGGGCGAGGAGCAGTGGCAGGCGTTCCTGGCCGGAGAGCGTTCCGAGCTGCCGGTCGAGGGCCGACCCCACGCGCTGCTGCGCTACCGCGTCGAGCTCGCGCCCGGCGCCAGCTACACCCTCGACTGGGTGCATCTGCTCGCCACCGACCTCGCCGGCGGCCGCCTGGCGGTCGAGCGCGTCTTGCGCGAGTTCGACGGCGAGCGCCAAGCGGCGCGTGCGGGCTGGGAGCGCGAGTGGCGCGCGGCGTTCGAGGAGAGGGGCGGCAGCTTCAGCGGCCACGCCCCGGTCGTCAGGTCGGTCAACCCCAAGGTGGAGCGGCTGTACTACCTGGGCGTCATGACCCTGCTGCAGTGCAAGCGCAGCCCGCGCTTCGGCACGCCGGCGGAGGTCTACATCACCGGCTTCCCCTCGAGCATGTTCACGTTCCCGATCAACTGGGCGTTCCCCTGGGACACCAAGATGATCGCCGGGATCCTCGCCCTGCTCGACCCTGCCGCCCTCAAGCGCATGATCATCGCCTGGCTCGAGGCCGACCTGCACCAGGGCTGCGCCATCGACTTCCGCACCCGCCAGCCCGTCGGCTTCTGGTACGCGGTCAACGACTACGCGCTGATCCACATGACCTGGCAGTACCTGCGCTACACCGGCGACGCGGCGTTCCTTGGCGAGGAGGTGCGCGGCGCCAGCGTGCTGAGCCACCTCAGGGACGCCGCGCTCTACTACCAGCGCATCGCCGATGACGACGACGGGCTGGCCGACTACGGCGGCGCCAACAACCTGCTCGAGTGCGTCAGCACCTACACCCACAAGGTCGCCTCGTTCAACGCCGCCAACGTCTGGAACCTGCGCACCGTGGCCGGGCTGCTCGACAACGCCGGACGCGCCGCCGAGGCTACCGAGCTGCGCGCCCTGGCCGACGAGATGGTGCCGGCTGTCCAGGACCTCTACGTACCGGGCGACGGCGTGTGGTCGTGCAAGCAGCCCGACGGCAGCAAGGTCGTGGTGCGCCACTGCCTCGACTTCCACTCCGTCGCCCAATGCCTGCGCGAGGACTTGAGCACAGAGCAGCGCCGCGAGATGGTGGCGTTCTTCCTGCGCGAGCTCAAGACCGAGACCTGGATGCACGCTCTCTCGCCGCTCGACCCCGACACCGCCTCGAGCTCGCGCACCGACCACCAGGACGAGGGCGCCTACACCACCTGGCCGGCCTACGCCTTCGAGGTGCTGATGCAGGAGGGCTACGCCGAGGAGGCGATGGCCTGGCTCGGCGGGCCCGAGCGACCCGGCTTCGCCGACGTCACCCGCCAGGGG
The DNA here is from genome assembly GCA_964473205.1 of uncultured bacterium. Classification (GTDB taxonomy): domain Bacteria; phylum Deinococcota; class Deinococci; order Deinococcales; family Trueperaceae; genus CAYMRL01. Next base: position 19,129 of record CAYYOK010000027.1, read on the forward strand.
CCGTTCGGCCAGGCCTACACCCACGGCGACGAGGGCAGCCCGCGGCTGGCGGGCGCCGGGGCCAAGGCGCCGATGGAGATGCCGCACATCGAGAAGCCGACGCTGGTGTCGGGGGGCAAGTACGCGCAGATCGTGATCGAGGCTCTCGCTGGGCTGGCGCCGCAAGCGCACGGTCCGCTCGAGTTGGAGCCGCGCGACGCGGGGGTAGTCGGTCGGATGAGCCTTCACAACCTGCTGCTGCGCGGAGCCGACCACCGCCTGGAGCTCGGACAGGAGTGATGGGTGTCGTCAGCGGACCAGCGCCACGCCTCTGCACCGGCCGACCCGCCGACTGACGCCAGGAACCTAGGGCCCAGCGTGCCCAGCCGGCCGGGTGGGCCGGCGTGCCTGGCGCTGGACGTTGGCGGCAGCTCCGTGACGGGCGCCGTCGTCGGGCGCGATGGGCGCCTGTGCGGCGTCAGGGAGCGCGCGCTCGACTCGGGCGGCCCGGCCGCCGACGTGGTGGCGGCGTTGGCCGACGAGCTCGACAGGCTCAGGCGCTGCTGGGCACGCGGCGAGGCTGGCGGCGTCGAGCTGGACGAGGTCGGGCCGGCCGAAGTCGAGCCAGCCGGCGAGATCGTCGGAGTCGGTTTCGCGGTCCCCGGGCCGTTCGACGAGGAGCGCGGCCGCTTCCTCATCCGCGGCCTTCACAAGTTCGAGCGGCTCTACGGGATCGAGCTCGGGCCGCTGCTGTCTGAGGCGCTGCCGTGGTTGCGCGAGCTGCCTCTGGTGTTCCTCAACGACGCCTCTGCCTTCGCGCTGGGAGAGCTCGGGTATGGCGCGGCGCGCGGCGCGCGGCGCGCGACGGCGCTGACCTTGGGCACCGGCTGCGGCTCGGCGTTCCTGGTCGACGATGAGCTGGTGACCAGCGGCCCCGGCGTGCCCAGGGACGGTCACGTCTACCACTTGCCGTTCGAGGGGGCGACCGTCGACGACGCCCTGTCGAGCCGCGGCATCGCCGCGCTGTGGACCGGCGCTTCGTCTCTGGCGCAGGTCGACGGGGCGCCGAGCGCGGCCGAGCTCGCGTCCCGCGCGCGCGGCGGCGACCAAGCGGCGATCCTCGCCTACCACCGCTTCGGTGCCAGGCTGGCGCGGGCGCTGGGTCCGACGATCAACGCCTTCGCCCCTGACGTAGTCGTCCTAGGCGGCAACATCGCTCGAGCCTTCGACCTCTTCGGCGGCCCGGCCGCCGCAGCCCTCGACGACGAAGGCATCAGCGTGCGCCTGACGGCCGCCGCCGACATCGGAGGCGCGGCGCTGAAAGGCGCGGCGTCCAAGGTGTGGGGGCGGGGCTCGTGAGCGCTCGTCCCTCAGACGCTGCCTCCGGCGCCCTCCTCGCCGGATCGCTGCTGCCCACGGCTCTGCGCTGCGACCATCAGGATTCTCCTCTCGCCCTGGGAGACGGAAGCCCCTCCTTCAGCTGGGAGCTGAGCGCGCCGCCCGGTCCTGCCCGGCAGGTCGCGTACCGCGTCGCGGTGGCGTCGTCTCGCGAGGCCCTGGACAGCGCGCCCGACCTGTGGGACAGCGGCTGGGTCGCGTCCGGTGAGCAGCTCGGGGTCGCCTACCAGGGCGCGCCCCTCGCCGCCAGGCAGCGCTGCTGGTGGCGCGTCGCCGTGGAGGACGCCGCCGGCGGGGTCGCTTCGAGCCCGGTAGCGACCTTCGAGACCGGCCAGCTCGGTTCCGCCTGGACCGGCGCGTGGATCGCCGCCCCGCGCGACCTCGGCGACCTGCCGGCCGACAGCGAGGCGGGCCTGGACGGTTGCCGCTGGGCGTGGCCCGCTGACGACCCGCGCGGCGAGCGCCAGGCCGAGCTGGAAGCCTCCTTCACGCTCGAGCCCTCCTCGGCAGCCGACGGCGCGCTTCGGGACTCCGTGGCGACGCTGCTGCTCGCGGTGCTCGGACCGTTCACGCTGCGCCTCAACGGCCGCGTCGTCGACACCGGCACCTACTGGCGGACCGCGTACTTCGTCGACCTACGCCCCTACCTGATCAGCGGCCGCAACCGACTCTCGCTCAGCGCTCCTCGCACCAACGTCGGGCCGGCCGGGGCGGTGGGCAGGCTGTTCCTGTCGGCTGCCGGCACGCTCAGGTCGCTGGATTTGGCCGACCTGTGGCAGGGCGCGTCCCTGCTCGGCACCTACGGCGACCTCCCCTGGGGCCGGCTGCGCGCGGTCGCACCGCCGTCGCCACCGCCCGTGCTCCGGCGCACCTTCGTTCTGAGCGAGGAGGCGGTCGGACCCGCCGCGCGGCTCTACGCCAGCGCACTGGGGCTGTACCGGCTGCGGCTCAACGGCTCGCCGGTGGGCGAGGCCAGGCTCGCGCCGGGCTGGACCGACTACGCGCAGCGCGCGCTGTACCAGGCCTACGACGTCGGCAGCCTGCTGGTGGCGGGCGAGAACCTGATCGAGGCCGAGCTGGCCGACGGCTGGTACGCCGGCAACGTCGCCTGCGTCGGGCGCAGCGTCTACGGCGCGAGGCCGGCGCTCATCTGCGAGCTGCACTACGCGCTCGGCACCGACCACGCCGGCGTCGTCGCCAGCGACGAGAGCTGGAACAGCGCTGCATCGCACAGGCGAGCGGCCGACCTGATCAAGGGCGAGTGGCACGACCTGCGGGGCGCTGCGACGCGCGAGCGAGGCGGGCCGGTGGAGAAGGTAACCGGCCCGCGCCTGGCGGCGCAGAGCGCGCCAGAGGTCGGTGTCGTGGCCGAGCATCCCGCGGTCTCGATACGCCGAAGGCCGGCCGGCGAGGCAGCTCCTGCCGGCCAGACCGCCGATAGGCAGCTAGTCGACTTCGGACGCAACCTCAGCGGCGTGGTGCGGCTGCGCGTGCCCGCTGGGGACGCTGCCGACGCTGCCTCTACGGCGGCGGGGCCGCGGACGGTAAGCCTGCGCCACGCCGAGATGCTCGACGAGCACGGCGAGCTCTACACCGCGAGCCTCAGGGGCGCGACCCAGCTCGATGCGTTGACCCTGCCGGCCCGGGCCGATGGAGTCGCCGGCGACCACGTCTTCGAGCCGGCCTTCACCGGGCACGGCTTCCGCTACCTGGAGGTCGGGGGCCTCGGCGCCGACCTGAGACCGGAGGACGTCACGGCCTTGGAGGTCGGCTCGCGGCTGGTGAAGACCGGCGAGCTCCGCTCCTCGGACGAGCGCCTCGATGCGCTGGTGGCCGCCTGCGAGCGCACGCTGCGCAGCAACTACGGCGCGCTGCCCACCGACTGCCCCAACCGCGACGAGCGCATGGGCTGGCTCGACGTGCACGCCACGGCGCCCAGTGCCATGCACCTCTTCGACCTCGCCGCTTACTATCGCGCCTGGCTGGCCTCGATGCGCGAGGCGCAGTACGACGACGGGGTGCTGCCGCACGTCGTTCCCGACGTGCTCGCGGGCGGCGGCGGCGAGGCGGGCTGGGCCGACTGCGCCGTGATCCTGCCGTGGCTCGTCTACCGGCGCTACGGCGACAAGCGGGTCCTCGCCGAGAACTACGCGATGATGCGCCGCTGGGTCGACCACTTATCCGGCGAGAGCGAGACCTTGGTGCGCCCCGCGGAAGGCTTCGGCGACTGGTTGGCGGCCGGCGAGGACACGCCCAAGGACCTGATCGGCACCGCTTACTTCGCGCGCTCGGCAGGTCTGCTGGCGCGCGCCGCGGCGGTTCTCGGCGAGGCCGGCGACGCGAAGCGCTACGCCAGCCTGCGCGAGGCCGTCACGGCCGCGTTCCGCAGGCGCTTCGTCACTGAAGACGGCGCCAAGGATGTGACCGTCGGAACCGGCAGCCAGACCGGCCACGTGCTGGCCCTCGACTTCGACCTGCTGCCCGAGGCGGACAGGCCGGCCGCCGCCGCGCGCCTGGCAGACTCGATCCGCCGACGCGGCGGCCTGGCGACCGGCTACATGGGCGTGCCGCGACTGCTCAACGTGCTGTCGCGCTTCGGGTACGACGCTCTCGCCCTCGACCTGGTCAGGTCACGCGACTACCCCGGCTGGCTCTACATGCTTGACCAGGGCGCCACGACGCTGTGGGAGCGCTGGGACAGCTACTTGGGCGGCGTCGGCTTCGCGGACCCGGCGATGAACTCGTTCAACCACCCGAGCCTGTGCGCGGTGCTGGACTGGCTGGTGAGCGGCTTGGGTGGCTTGGAGGGAACGGCGCCGGGCTTCGCCAGGGCGCGCTTCAGGCCGCCGCGTTTCGCGAGCGAGGCCGCGGCCTCGCCGCTGGAGAGCTGCGAGGTCGCCTACCGCTCCCAGGTCGGCGAGTACCGCACGGCCTGGAGCGTCGTCGACGGCGGCCTCGAGGTCGAGCTGAGCGTGCCGGCCAACGGGGCGCTCGACGTGGAGCTGCCCTGGATCAGCACGAGCCTGGGCCACGGCGTTCACCGGCTGAGGTCGCCGGTCGAGGAGGCAACATGAGCGAGACACCACCGGCGGCCCGGCCGCCTCGATCGCGCGAGGGCGCGAAGCTGCTGAAGGCGACGCTGGCCGCAACGCTGACAGCCGCCCTGCTAGGCACGGCGACGGCCCAGGACACGACGACAGGCACCTGCAGCGAGGAGACGATGATCGAGAGCCACAGCGCGGTGAAGGACGAGACCTTCGACGCGCTCTTCACCAGCTTCGGACCCGGCTGGACCGGCGGCGACAGCACCTACTCGGTCGAGCTGCCAGACGGCCGCACCCTATGGCTGTTCTCCGACAGCTTCATCGGCTTCGTCAACCCCAGCCGCACGCGGCCTCGCAATACGCCGATGATCAACAACTCGCTGGTGGTGCAAGACGGCGACCAGCTCAGCACCTTCACCGGCGACATCGGAGGCATACCCCAGTCGTTCTTCCCGACGGGTGACCTCGGCGGTTGGTTCTGGGTCTACGACGCGACCGTCGAGGCCACCCCGGCCGGCGACGTGCTGAGGGTCTTCCTGATCCGCTTCGAGCGCACCGGCGGCGGCATGTGGGGCTTCGCGTGGCAGGACAACGCCCTCGCCACGGTGAGCCTGCCCGACCTCGAGCTGGTGTCGATCGAGCCGCTGCCCTCCGAGCACGGCGTGTCGTGGGGCGCTGCCGTCCTCGAGCACGGTGAGCACGTCTACATCTACGGCATGGAGGACTTAGGCGCTCGCAAGCACATGCATCTGGCGCGCGCCAAGGCGGGCGCCGTCGCCGATGCCGCGAGCTGGGAGTACGCCACGGCTCCGGGAGGCGAGTCGTGGTCGAGCGACCCGGCCGACTCGGTCCGGCTGCTGACTGGCATTGGCAACGAGTTCTCGGTGACCCACGTGGGTGGCCGCTTCCTGCTGGTGGCGATGAGCAGCCTGACTACGCTCAGCCCCGAGGTCGTCGCCTACGCCGCCTGCGACCCGGCGGGCCCGTTCGAGGATCGCACCGTTCTCTACCTGACGCCGGAGCAGGAAGAGGGGCTGTCCTTCACCTACAACGCCCACGCCCACCCGCAGTTCACCGAGGATGGCGAGCTGCTGATCAGCTACAACGTCAACGCCTCCGACATCGCCTGGGTGTTCGCCGACGCCGACCTCTACCGCCCGCGCTTCGTCCGTGTGCGGGTCGGAGGGTTGTAGATGAGCAAGGAAGCCGTGCGCGAGGCGTACCGCAAGACCGACCAGCGCCTGCTGCCCATCAGCAAGCCGGCGAGCCGCCCCGGCGAGTACGACCTGTACCCCGCCTTCGAGCTCGTTCACGGCGACATCTGGCTCGGCTACGACGCGCTGGCCGCGGCGCTGCCTGCCAGCGGCAGCGTCGTGATCGACGGTCATGGCGGCGTAGACTGGGACGAGCTGCGCGCGGGCCTGACCGCCGCGCTGACCCGGCGCGGGGTCGCGAGCGAGTGGCATGACATCGGTGCGGCGCTGAAGCCGCAGCCGGTCCTCGCCGAGCTGCTGGCCCCGTACCTCGGTGGCGACGACCCGATCTTCGGTCGGCAGTACCCTGGCAGCCTCACCGACCTGTTCGACGCGGCGGTCCTCGCGGCGCTGAGAGCCGAGGTGGAGGCCGGCGGCTCGTCCGCGCCGCTGACCATCGTCTACGGTTGCGGCGCGGCCCTCGCGGGCGTGACCGGGACCCTCGTCTACGTCGACGTGCCCAAGAACGAGGTGCAGTACCGCTCGCGCGCCGGGGCCGTCGCCCCCCTCGGCGAGAGTCCCAGCGCGGACGACGAGCGCGGTCAGAAGCGCGACCCGAAACGCGACTACAAGCGCTACTTCTTCGTCGACTGGCCCGTCCTCGCCCGGCACAAGCGCGAGCTGCTGCCCGACGTCGACATCTGGGTCGACGCGCAGCGCCCCGACCAGATCGCGGCGACCACCGGCGCCTGCCTAAGGGACACGCTCGACGCGATGGCGCGGAGCGCCTTCCGAGCGCGCCCCTGGTTCGAGGCCGGTCCCTGGGGCGGAGACTGGCTGAGGCAGCGCTTCAGCGCACTGCCGCGCCCCGATATCAACTACGCCTGGTCGTTCGAGCTGATCACACCGGAGAACGGCCTGCTGCTGCACAAGGGCGGCCGGCTGCTGGAGGTGTCGTTCGACGCGCTGATGTTCCAGGCGCACGAGGCCGTGCTGGGAGAGGCGGCACCGCGCTTCGGCCCCAACTTCCCGATCCGCTTCAACTACCTCGACACCTACGGCGGCGGCAACCTCTCGCTGCAGGTGCACCCCTCCGACGACTACGTCAGGGAGCGCTTCGGTCAGGGCTTCACGCAGGACGAGACCTACTACGTGACCGACACCGTGCCGGAGGGCGCCGAGATCTACCTCGGCTTCAAGCCGAACGTCGACCTCGGCGAGCTCAGGTCGGAGCTCGAGAGGGTGAACGCCAGCGGCGAGGCCTTCGACGTCGACCGCTTCGTGCACAGCGTGCCAGCGCGCAAGCACGGCCTCTACCTGATCCCCAACGGCACCGTCCACTCCTCGGGCGCGGGCAACGTCGTGCTCGAGATCAGCGCCACGACCTACCTCTTCACCTTCAAGGTCTACGACTGGCAGCGCCTCGACCTCGACGGCAAGCCTCGGCCCATCAACTTGGGGCGCGCCTTCGATAACTTCGACGCCTCGCGCGTCGCCGGGATCGTCGAGGAGGAGCTGATCTCCCGCCCTGCCGTCATCGAGCAGGGCGAGGATTGGCGGCTGGTGCACCTGCCGACCCACCCTCAGCACTTCTACGACGTGCACCGCCTCGAGTTCGAGCGCGAGGTCGCCGTCGACACGCTTGGGAAGTGTCAGGTGCTGAACCTGGTGGAGGGCAGCGCGGTCGAGATCGTGGCGGGCGGCCGGGCTCTGCCGCTCAACTACGGCGAGACCGCGGTCGTGCCAGCCGCTGCCGGCGGCTACAGGCTCGTCAACCGCGGACCGGGTCAGGCTATGGTCATCAAGGCCTTCGTGAAGGAGGGCCGCGGTGAGCACCGTGTCTGATCGCAGTCACGGCAGGCGGCGACCAGTGACGTCGCGAGGGGGAGCGCCATGAACTCGGTCGGCCTGAGGCCGCAACGCACCAGCGATTCGCTCTCCAACCGCCTGGCGCGGTCGGTGCTGAAGCTGATCCGCGAGGAGAGCCTGGAGCTGGGCGACAGGCTGCCCAGCGTCAGGGAGCTCTCCGAGCGCTTCGCGGTAGCGGTGCCGACGATGCGCGAGGCGCTCTCGTTGCTGCAGCTCGCCGGCAACGTCGAGATGCGCCACGGTTCCGGCGTCTACGTGGTCAACGCCGAGCCCCGCCTGATGCTCACCAATCCTTACAGCGCCGAGCTCGATCCCGCCGGCATCCTTCAGCTCCTCAGGGCGCGGTTGCTCATCGAGCCGGGTGTGGCCGCGTTGGCGGCGTCGGCCGGCTCCGACGAGGCCTTCGACACCCTGGCGGCGGTACTCGAAGACGCCGAGGCCCGGCTGAGCGGCAACGGTGACGACGAGGGCCTGCTCAGCGCCAACATGCGCTTCCACCGCGGGATCGCCGACGCCTCGGGCAACCGCTTCCTCGCCGAGGTCGTGCACACGCTCACCGAGGTGCGCGTGAAGGAGCAGCTCGCCGTCTTGGACCTCTACGACGATCGTCGGCGCGACCACCAGCAGCACGTCGGGATACTGGCGGCGCTGCGCTCCCGCGACCCCGAGGCGGCTCAGCGCGCCGTGCACGACCACATCGAGGAGGTCGCGACGGTGGTGGAGAGGCGGCTGAGCCGGACGTGAGCGCGGTCGGCGAGCAGGAAGACGGCGCCCGCGCGGCGAGCGCAGCGCGCGAGGCGGCTGGGAGCGAGGCCGCTGCAGCAACCGCTGCCGGAGTTGCCGGAGTTGCCGGGGCCGTCGGGGCTGCCGGGACCGCTGGCGAGTTCGCCGGCCAGGTAGCCCTGGTCACGGGTGCCGCCAGCGGCATCGGCGCCGCGGTGGCGCGCCTGCTCGCCGAGCGCGGCGCGGCCTTGGCGCTGCTGGACATCGACGGCGACGCGCTCAGCGCCCTCGCCGCGGAGCTGGGAGGCCCTGACCTCGCGTTGCCGCTCAGCGTCGACGTCACCGACGAGAACGCCGTCGAGCGGGCGGTCGCCGCCGCCCTCGAGCGCTTCGGGCGGCTCGACGTGGTCTCCAACAACGCCGGTGTGCAGCGCTACGGCGACGCCGAGTCGACGACCAGTGCCGCCTTCGACGAGGTGATGGGCGTCAACCTAAGGAGCGTCTTCCTGGTGTGCCGCGCCTCGGCGCCGGCGCTGCGGCGCTCGCGAGGGAGCATCGTCAACATGGCGTCGGTGCAGGCTCTCGCCACCCAGCGCAACGTCCTCGCCTACACGACCTCGAAGCACGCGCTGGTGGGCCTGACCCGCAGCCTGGCCATCGACCTGGCCGGCAGCGGCGTGCGGGTCAACTGCGTGGCGCCTGGCTCGGTCGACACGCCGATGCTCGACTGGGCGCTGGGCCTCGATCCCGACCCGCAAGGGCTGCGGCGGGCCGTCGACGCGATGCATCCGCTCGGACGCATCGCGCAGCCGCGCGAGGTCGCCGAGTGCGTGGCGTTCCTGGCGTCGAGGAGGGCTTCGTTCGTGACCGGCACCTGCCTGGTGGTAGACGGAGGGTTGTTGCTCGGCATCGGCGGCGCGCCACGGGAGGACGCGGTGGAGGGCGCGGCGGATGCCGCAGTGGAGGGCGAGGAGCGAGCATGAGGATCGTCGACGTACGCGCGACAACCGTGACGGTGCCACTCAAGGCGCCGCTGAGGCACGCCAACGGCGCGCACTGGGGTCGCTTCGTGCGCACCCTCGTCGAGCTGGAGACCGACGACGGGCTGATCGGCGTCGGCGAGATGGGCGGCGGCGGCGAGAGCGCTCAGCTCTCGATCCAGGGCCTGAGGCCGTACCTGCTGGGCCACGACCCCAGGCAGCTCGAGCTGCTGCGCTGGAAGGTCATGAACCCGACGGCCTCGCTCTACAACAACCGCATGCAGCTTCACGCCGCGCTCGAGTTCGCCTGCATCGACCTGATCGGCAAACGGCACGGCCTGCGCGCCTGCGACCTGCTCGGCGGGGCGCTGCGCGAGGAGGTGCCCTTCGCCAGCTACCTCTTCTACCGGCATCCGGGCGAGGGCGAGGGCGGCGAGTCCAGCGCCGAGGAGATGGTTGCGCACGCTCGTGACCTGGTCAGCGAGCACGGCTTCAAGACGCACAAGCTCAAGGGCGGCGTGTTCCCGCCCGACCACGACGTCGAGGTCTACCGCGCCCTCGCCGCCGCCTTCCCGGACGCCAGCCTGCGCCTGGACCCCAACAGCGTGTGGAGCGTCGAGGAGGCCGTCAGGGTCGCCAAGGCCATCGCCGACCTGCGCAACGACTACCTGGAGGACTTCACCTTCGGCCTCGAGGGCATGCGTCGGCTGCGCCACTTCATCGACCAGCCGACGGCCACCAACACCGTGGTCGTGAACTTCGAGCAGCTCGCCGCCAACGTCAGGCTGCAGGCTGTCGACGTCGTGCTACTCGACACCACCTTCTGGGGCGGCCTCAGGCAGGCGCACAAGGCCGGCCAGGTGCTCGAGACCTTCCAGTGGGGCACGGCGGTGCACTCCTCCGGCGAGCTGGGCGTGCAGCTCGCGACGATGCTGCACCTCGGCGCCACCCTTCCGAACCTCGCCTTCGCCGCCGACGCGCACTACCATCACCTGGCCGACGACGTGATCCAGGGCGGACTGATGCGCTACGAGAACGGCGCCATCGAGGTGCCCAAGGGTCCCGGCCTCGGCGTCGAGCTCGACCGCGCCAAGGTCGAGGAGTACGCCGAGCTCTACCAGGAGCTGGGCGGCTACCCCTACGACCGCGACCCCGGCCGCCCAGGCTGGGTGACGATCATGCCCGAGAAGTCGTACGCCGACCCGCTGGCGCCGAAGCTGGCGCCGCAGCAGTCGGCGTCACGGAAGCCAGGACCGCCGCAGCCGTGACGGCAGCGGCGACCGCGGCCATGGGCCTGCCGCGCCACATCGTCAGCACCGGCGTCGAGCTGATGCCGGGCGTTCCGCTCAACGTCTACGGCGTGCGCGGCCGCGGCTACAGCGTCTTGATCGACACCGGCATCGCCTCGATGCGCGAGGAGGTCCTGGGGCTGTGCCGCGAGCTTGGCAACGTCGGGGTCGTGCTCCTGACCCACGCTCACGTCGATCACATCGGCTGCAACGCAGCGGTCAAGGCCGCGACCGGCGCGCGCTTCGCAGCCGCGACCGCTGACCGCGAAGCGCGCACCGGCGCGCTGCCGTGGTTCGAGGACTTAGACGCCCACTACCGCGAGTTCTGCCTCGTCACCGACGAGCTCCCCGACAGCCCCGAGCAGCGCGAGGAGATCCTCGGCCTGGTCGACGGCGCCGTCGACATCGACCTGCTGATCGAAGAAGGCGTCACCTTCAGGCTCGACGACGAGACCGCGCTGACGACGCTGCGGCTGCCGGGGCACAAGCTCGAGGAGATCGGCTTCCTCGACAGACAACGCGGTGAGCTGTTCACAGGCGACCTGCTGCTGGCACTCGCCGCCCCGTTCTTCCACGGCTACCAGGGCGCCGAGGCGTTCGAGCACAGCCTCGGGCGGCTGCTGAGGATGATCGAGGCTGGCGAGGTGCGCACCGTCTACGCCGCCCACCACCCTCCGCTCGACGCGGCGGGAGCCGCGGCCGCCGCCCGCGCGACGCGCGGCTTCCTCGGCGAGGTCAGGGAACGCACGCTCGCGGCCGCGACAGGCGTGACGTTCAGCGCGCTGTGGCGCTCCGTGTGCGCGGCCATGGACAAGCAGCTCGAGTTCCGCGGTCACGCGATGCTGCGCTGCCTCGTCGACGAGCTGGTCGCGGGCGGCGTGCTCACCGACGACGGTGGGGGGATCTCGAGAGCGTAGCGCCCGCGTCGCGCCTCACATGCGGGCGAGGCACGAGACGCAGGTCGGCTCCCCCTGCGTCGCCACGAGGCGCACCCTGCCGCCCGCCTGAGGACCGTCCACCTGCATGCCGCAGACGGTCGTCCAGCGCTCGCCCGAGCCGCCGCTCGGCGCGCGCCTGAACAGATGCACGCGCCCGCCCTCGGTCTCCCTGCCGCTCGCAGGGTCGACGAAGACGCCGAGCCCGACGTCGCGAGAGGTGGCGTCGTCAGGCCGTGTCGGCCGAGCCGGGGCTCTCGTGCGCCCGGACGCGGCGGGGGCTGTCGCCGTGGACGGCACGTGACGGTAGTGCTCCTCGCCCAACTCGCCCTCCGGCTCGGGGATGAACGGCGCAGCGACCCGCCCGGACACGAGCGGAGCGGGGGCCGACTCCATGGGCGCCGCGGCCTTCAGGGCGGCACCAGCCTGGCTCGACGCGGCGCCGGTACCGCCCCTGGTGCCGTAGCGGTTGGGCCCCGGCGTGCCGGGCACGAGCAGCAGGATCGCGAACAGCGGCAGCGAGACACCCGGCACGAGACCGAGCCAGTAGAGCCAGCCGGGCTGGTTCAGGTCCTGCAGCCTTCTGACGCCGTAGCTCGAGGTCGCGAGGACCGTCACCGTCACCAGCCCGAGCAGGAGCACCGTCACCAGCCAAGGGTCGCTCGGCAGCAGGAAGAGAACGAGACCGAACCACAGTGTGCCCAGCAGGAAGGTGATGCCGGCACCGTACATGAGGAACTGCAGCCGGCCGATACGACCGTCGAACTTGAGCGGGTTGATGTCTCCCATCTAAGCCCTCGCTTCGCCGCCGGTGTCCCAGCGGCGCTTCACCGCAGCGCGAACCGCTGCGCGAAGTCGATGTCGAAGCCGAACCTCGACCACTCGCCCTCCTTGTAGGCGGGCTCGTCGTTGGCGGCGCGGCGCGGCGAGAAGGTCTCGACCTCGATGCGATCGGAGCTCCCGCCCTCGCCGGGCACGAAGGTGACGATGCGGATCCAGTCGTCGCCGCCCACGCTGGCCTCGTTGCCGTCCCACTGGTAGTTCGCCAGCATCTCGTACACTGCGCCGCCCGCCGCGTTGGTGCTGACCTGGTGGTACTCGCCGCGCCGGCTCGCGTCCTCGGTGTGCTTGTGATAGTGGCCGTTGAAGACGGCGAGCACCTGCGGATGCGGCTCGACGAGCGCCTGAAAGATCCCCTGACCGCTGGTCGTGAAGCCTGTGACGCTGGTGGCCCCCTCCAGGCGCCAGCCCTCGCGGGCGCTGTCCGGGAAGCGCCCCTCCTGACCGGGCTCGTCCCAGAGGTAGGCGTGCGTCGTGATCAGCGTCGGCAGGTGAGGGTGCGCGGCTAGCACGGACTTGGCCCAGCCGAGCGGCGTGGTCGGGTCCGTGGCGGGCCCGATCGGCTCCCACTCGAGGTTGAGGTGGAGGAACTCGCGACCGCCGGCCTCGAACACCTGGTAATGGCTGAGCCCGTCCGGGTGCGAGCCGCGGTACCAGTCGAAGCTCGTGAAGCGCTGCGGTCCGAAGTACGCCCTGTACGCGGAGGTGTCGCCCT
>CAYYOK010000028.1:0-31401 GCA_964473205.1 uncultured bacterium
ACAAGGACGTCGCCGTGGTCCTGCGTCTGAGCGGCGGCTCTGGTGCCGAGAGCGGCCGCGCTTCGGACGAGGAGGCGGCCTCGTGAGCCGCATCGACACGGCCTTCGCCGCCGCGGCCGAGGAGGGGCGCGCCGCGCTCGTCTGCTACCTGATGACCGGCTTCCCCGACGCCGAGAGGTACCTGCGGGCCGCCACCGAGCTCCTCGAGGTGTGCGACCTGCTAGAGGTCGGCATCCCGTTCTCCGACCCGCTGGGGGACGGACCGACGATCCAGCGCGCCGGCGAGCGGGCGCTGGCAGCGGGCATGGACACCGAGCGCAGCCTCGGGCTGATCGCCGAGCTGCGCGCCAGGAGCGACAAGCCGCTGGTCGCGATGACCTACTACAACCCGATCTACTGCTACCCGGACGGCCCAGCCGGCTTCGCCGCGGCGCTCAAGGCCGCCGGCGGCGACGGCGTGATCCTCCCCGACCTGCCGCCCGACGAGGGCGAGGACCTCATCGCCGCCGCCAGGGGCGTGGACCTGGACACCGTGTTCCTCGTCGCGCCCACCTCGACCTACGAGCGGCTCGAGCTCGTCACGGCGGCCTGCCGCGGCTTCGTGTACGCGGTCAGCGTCACCGGGGTCACCGGCGCGCGCAGCTCCGTCGGGGCCGACGTGCAGGGGCTGGTCGCTCGCACCAAGGCCGTCACCGGCCTGCCGGTGGCGGTGGGGTTCGGAGTGTCGTCGCGAGAGACGGCCGCCTCGGTCGGGGCCTACGCCGACGGTGTAGTCGTTGGATCTGCTCTCGTCGCCGCGCTCGAACGCGGCGAGGACCTCAAGGCTTTCGCGAGCGAGCTGGCTGCGGGCTGCAGGCGCGGCAAGGCAGCGGCCAGATAGGGCTCAGCCGCCCAGCACCTTCACCTCGGCGCCGACCCTGGCGTAGAGCTCGAGTCCGACCAGGATGTCGGCGCCGGTCTCGCTGGGCACGTCCTGGCCGACGACCCTGACCACGACGCTCTCGCCGCCGTCGGTCGGCTCGAGCACCAAGAGGGTGCCGATGGCGTGTGCCCTCGACAGGACCTCGAAGCCCCTCAGCCCTCCGGTCGCGCCGACGCGGACGAAGCCGGCCGGCAGCGTGATCGGCTCGAGACGGACCCTGGCGGTGCCGGAGCCGATCATGCCGATGGCCTCGGCGCCGGCCCTGGACAGGTCGATGATGCGCCCGTGCACGAACGGGCCGCGGTCGTTGATGCGCACTACGACCGAGCTGCCGTTGTCGAGGTTGTGGACCCTCACCAGAGTGTTGAAGGGCAGCTCCTTGTGAGCGGCGGTGAGCTGGCTCGGATCGAAGATCTCGCCGTTGGCCGTGCGGCGGCCCGCGAAGCCGGGGCCGTACCACGACGCCATCCCCTGTTGACCGCTGTGCAGAGCGACGAGCTGGGCGCCGTTGTCGCCCGGACGCTCGGTGACCGCGTTACCGCTGACCGGGGCGGTTCGCGCGACGCTCTCGGCGACGGTGCGCGGGGCGCAGGCGGAGAACAGGAGGCCGACCGCCAGGGCGAAGAGGCCGAGGTGGAGGCGGCCGCCAACATGAGAACAGCGCGCGAGCACGGTGCATGCTACGCGCGCTGTCGCTGGCTTTGATGTGAGAAGCTGGGCTGAACGCCCCTAAGCCCTGAGGCTCACGCCCAGGTGCGGCGGGCAAGCTCCTTCTGGCACAACACGAAGGCTTCGTAGTCCTCGATCTCGGCGGTTCCGTCGGAGATGGCGTTCTCGCACTTGGCGATGATCTCGCTCAGCTCCTCGTTCGAGTAGTACCTGATGGTTTCGGCCATCGCGCGTTCTTGTACCATCTTGATCCCTCTGTCCTGGGCCTTGGCCCATGGCGTTCAGCTTCTGGCACGGAGGCTAGCAGCGGCCTTCTTACAGAACTCACACAATCGGCCCGCAGAACTCACACGATCAGCCCGCGGCTCGGCGAGCCTGGGGCTATCGTGGTGCGCGATGATCGACGCTCACTGCCACCTCGATCGCTGCGCCGATCCACACGCCGCCGCCGACCCCGGCCTCGCGGCGATCGTCACGGTCGGCACCTCGCTGCCGCGCAGCCTGGTGGCGGTCGAGCTGGCGAACCGCTACCCCAACGTCTACGCGGCCATCGGCATGCACCCGAACGAGGCATCCGCCCTGTTCGCCAGCGGCGTGCGCGAGGGCCTGGAGGAGCTGGTCTCGCACGAGCGCGTCGTAGCGGTCGGCGAGACCGGCTTCGACGACTACTGGAAGGACGAGACCACGGAGGCGCAGAGGGCGGCGTTCGACTGGCACGCCGCGCTGGCCGCAGCCCACGACAAGGCACTGGTCCTGCACGTCAGGGACGCGCAGGGCTCGGAGGCGGCCAGCCTCGCTGCCGCCGACGGCGTGGCGAGGGCCGCCGGCCTCGGTGTGCGGCGCGGCGTCTTGCACTGCTTCAACGCCCATCCGGCGCTGCTCGAGGCCGGTCTCGGGGCGGGCTGGTGGTTCTCCTTCGCCGGCAACCTCACGTACAAGAGCGCCGGCGCGCTCAGGGCCGCCGCGGCCGGGCTGCCTCGCGACCGTCTCGTCGTCGAGACCGATAGCCCCTACCTCGCCCCCGAGCCGCTGCGCGGCAAGCCGAACGTCCCGGCGAACGTGCGCCACACGGCAGCGCGGCTGGCCGAGGTGCTGGGCGTGGCTGCCGCAGACCTGGAGGTCGAGCTGGACGCCAACGCCCGCGCTCTCTACCGGCTCGCTATCTCTGCCTAGCGCGCGTCAGGGCGCCGAGAAGGCCCGTGCTACACTCCCGGCGTGCTGAAACCGGACCTGCGCGTTCAGAGCGTCGCCGAGTTGACCCCCGAGGTCCTCGACCGGCTCGGGGTCGACGCGCTCCTCGTCGACATGGACGACACGCTGGTCGCGTCCGACGCGGAGGTGAGCAGCGGCACCGGCCCCGACTGGCTGGCCAGCATCGCCGCCGCCGGCAAGCGGGCGGTGGTGCTGTCGAACGGCACCCGCGAGCGCGTGGCGCAGCTCAGCCGTCTCACGGGCGTGACGGCCTTCCCGTTGTCAGGCAAGCCGTTCCCATGGAGCTTCAGGCGCGGACTGGCGGCTCTGGGTGGAGTGACGCGCGAGCGCGTGGCGATGGTCGGCGATCAGCTCTTCACCGACGTGCTCGGCGCCAAGCGGGCGGGGCTCAAGACGGTCCTGGTGCGGCCGTTAACCAAGGGTAAGCTTCCTCATACGCGCCTGGTCCGCCATGTTGAGAGAATGGTCCTGAAGGAGTATTAGGCGTGGCGGTACTGTCCATCGGCGACAAACGGCTCGGCGCCGTGTTGCTAGAACGCGGTTACGTTACCGACGAGGCTCTCCAGCAGTCGATCGCGCGGCACACCGAGGTCGGCGGCAAGCTCGGGGACATCCTCGTCGACATGGGCTTCATCTCCGAGCAGCGCATCGCTCGCGCCATCGAGGAGTCGCTCGGCATCCCGCTCGTCAACCTCCCGCGCGTCGACGTGATGGCGGACGCCCTGGCGAAGGTCAGGGCCGACCTAGCCCTCGACGCTCGCGCCATGCCGTTCGCCATCGACGGCGACAGGCTGCGCGTGGCGCTCGCCGACCCGCTGGACGCGCTGGCCATCGAGGAGATCGAGGACAGCTCCGGCTGCCTGGTCGAGCCTTACCAGGCGCTCCGCAAGGAGCTCCAATGGGCTCTCGCCACCTACTACCCCGAGCTGAACCTCGAGCCGCCGCCCGACCTCGAGGTCGACATCAGCCAGCGCCTCGGCAACCTGGCGCTGAGTAACGGCTTGATCACCGAGGCGCAGCTCGACAAGGCCATCGAAGAGCAGCAGCGCACCGGCGGCTTGCTGGGGCGCATCCTCGTGCAGCAGGGCGCGCTCGACGAGGAGCGCCTGGCCCGCCTGCTCGCCGAGCAGATGCGCATCCCGTTCGTCACCAACCTCGATGACGAGAAGGTCAGCGACCGTCTGGCCGCGCACCTGCTGCGCCTCGACGCCGTGCAGTTCTCCGCCGTCCCGTACCGGATGGAGGAGGACGTGCTGATCGTCGCGATCGCCGACCCCAGGCGCATACCCGACCTCGAGGCGATCATCCAGCGCGAGGTCGGCTTCGTCGCGGCGCCCGAGAGCGCGGTGCTCAAGCGCATCGATCTGATGTACGCCAACGACCAGGGCCGCCTCGGCGAGACCCTGCTGCAGAGCCGCAGGCTGAAGCTCGAGCAGCTCAGGCGCGCGCTCGAGGAGAAGGCGAAGCTCGGCAGCGTCAAGCCGCTCGGCGAGATCCTCGTCGATCTCGGCTACGTGACCCAGGTCGACGTCGACGAGGCGCTGAACAAGCAGCGCGCCGGCGGCGGACGCCTCGAGGACACGTTGGTGCAGTCGGGCAAGATCAGTCCCGACATGCTGGCGCGCAGCCTCGCGATGCAGCTCGGCTTCGACTTCGTCGAGGAGGGCGTCAAGGTCGACCCTTACGCGGTCAGCCTGGTGCCCGAGGCGACGGCCAGGCGCTACTCGGCGATGCCGGTGCGCCTCGAGAACAACACCCTCGTCGTGGCGATGAAGGACCCGCGCCACGTCTTCGCGCTCGACGACATCCAGCTCATCACCGGCCGCGAGATTCAACCCGCGGTGGCCACCGAGGAGACCCTGTCGCGCCTGCTCAACCGGTTCTACCGCGAGGGCACCGACATGGACGAGCTCGCCAAGGCGGTGGTCGAGGAGGTCGGCGGCCAGTCGGCTTCCGAGGTCGAGGACACCAGCGCCATCGACGACAACGCCCTCGTCAAGGTGGTCAACAACATCATCCGCGAGGCTATCCTCAACGACATCTCCGACATCCACGTCGAGCCGCGCCCGGAGCGGGTCGTCGTCAGGGTCCGCAAGGACGGCAACCTGCGCGAGTACATGACGATGCCGAAGCAGGCCGCTCCTGCCCTGTCGTCGCGCATCAAGATCATGGGCGGCCTGAACATCGCCGAGCGGCGCCTGCCGCAGGACGGCCGCGTGCGCTTCAAGGACCGCAGCACCGAGGTCGACCTGCGCCTCTCGACCCTGCCCACCGTCTACGGCGAGAAGGCCGTGATGCGCATCCTGAAGAAGTCGGCCGACATCCCCGAGATCGAGGACCTCGGCTTCGCCGACTACAACTTCCAGCGCTTCACCGACGTGATCCAGAAGCCCTACGGCATGTTCCTGATCACCGGCCCCACCGGCTCGGGCAAGTCGTACACGACGTTCTCGATCCTCAAGCGCCTCGCGACCCCCGACGTCAACGTCACGACCATCGAGGACCCGGTCGAGTACGAGATCCCCGGCATCAACCAGACACAGGTCAACATCAAGGCCGGCCTCGACTTCGCCAGGGCGCTGCGCTCGTTCCTGCGCCAGGACCCCGACATCATCATGGTCGGTGAGATCCGCGACCACGAAACCGCCAAGATCTCGATGGAAGCCGCGCTCACGGGCCACCTCCTCATCGCGACCCTGCACACCAACGACTCGGCCGGCGCCGTCACCCGCCTCACCGAGATGGGCATCGAGCCGTTCAACGTGTCGGCCTCGCTGATCGGCGTGCTGGCGCAGAGGCTGGTGCGCAAGGTGTGCAAGGACTGCCGCGTCGCCTCGACCCCCGAACCCGACGTCCTCAGGCGCTTGGGCCTGAGGGACGACGAGATCAAGGGCAAGACCTTGTACCGCGGCGTCGGCTGCGAGAAGTGCGGCGGCAGCGGCTACAACGGCCGCTTCGCCATCCACGAGCTGCTGATCGTCGACGACGAGCTCGAGAAGGCCATCGTCAAGGAGGCCTCGGCCTTCGAGCTGCGCGAGCTCGCGCTCGAGCGCGGCATGGTCTCGCTCAGGCAGGACGGCATCCACAAGGCGCTGCAGGGCATCACGACCCTAGAGGAAGTGCTGGCTCGCACAGCGGACTGAGGCCCTTTCGCGCCATGCTTCAGTCGTTGAGGTAACGAGGAAGGCCGCCCGGGCTCACGCCCGGCGACCCCCACCGCTCGAATCGACGACCGGGCGGCGAGAGGAAGACCTGAGAGCATGGCTGACCAGATCCGTTCGACCCAGATACAGGCCGATATCGTCGACCTGCTCAAGCTCGCGCTCGAGCGCCGCGCCTCCGACCTGCTGCTGACCGTCGGTCTCCCCCCGATGCTGCGCATCGACGGCGAGTGGCGCCCGACCGAGCACGAGACCCTCACCCCGACGATGACCCGGCGCCTGATGTACGCGCTGATGGACGAGAAGAAGCAGCGCAACTTCGAGGAGCGCAAGGACCTCGACTTCTCGTTCAGCCTCTCGGGCCACGGCCGCTTCCGCGTCAACTGCTTCGTGCAGCGCGGCTCCGTCGGCGGGGTCATGCGCACGATCGCCGAGGAGGTCTTCTCCTTCGCCGACCTGGGCCTGCCGACCGAGGTCGCCGACGTCGCCCGTCTCCCCCGCGGCCTGGTGCTCGTCACCGGCCCGACCGGCTCGGGCAAGTCCACGACGCTCGCCACGATGATCGACCTGATCAACGAGGAGTACCCGAAACACATCGTGACGGTCGAGGACCCGATCGAGTTCTTCCACCGCCACAAGACGTCGATCATCAACCAGCGCGAGATCGGCGACGACACCATGAACTTTCACGCCGCCCTCAGGAGCGTGCTGCGTCAGGCGCCAGACGTGATCCTCGTCGGCGAGATGCGCGACCACGAGACCATCGGCGCCGCGGTGACGGCGGCCGAGACCGGCCACCTGGTCCTCGCCACCCTGCACACCAACTCGGCGTCGGAGGCCATCGACCGCATCATCGACGTCTTCCCCGAGGCTCAGCAGGAGCAGGTGCGCGTGCAGCTCGCCAGCAACCTGCAGGCGATCCTGACGCAGCAGCTCCTGCCGCGCGCCTCCGGCGACGGCCGGGCGCTCGCGTACGAGTTCCTGATCGCCACGCCGGCGGTGCGGAACCTGATCCGCGAGGGCAAGACGCACCAGATCCCCGCCTCGATCCAGATGGGCGGGCAGATCGGCATGCTCACGATGGACGCCTGCCTCGCCCGGATGCACCTCAAGAAGATCATCTCGTTCGAGATGGGCCTGGCGCGCGCCGTGGACGCCAAGGAGTACGTGCGCCTGGTGGAGTCCGGCGGCCCGGACGGCGCCGACGCCAACCAGGTCGTGACCACCACGGCCGCACGCCAGCGGCCGGGCGAGCCGCTGGGCGGCCGCATGTCGTCTCCGCCCATCGGGCGCGATGGGCGGATGGGCTGAGCGTTGGCCGCAGGCGGCCGACGGCGCCAGCACGGCTACCAGATTCGGTTGACGCCCCGCATGGGCCTACATATACTCAGCGACGTGCAAGTCAGCGCCAGCCACAGCCAGCTCTCGGCACGCGCACTGGCGGCCGGACCGTACCTACTACTAGCAGGGCGGGGGCGCTAGCCTGACTCAGGCCGCTGCGGCGGAGCTACCACGAGCCAGCTCGACCCCCGGGGACGACCGCGACCCCGGGGGTTTTCACTTAAACGTGCGGCGCACGGAAGGGCGTATCGATGACGGTGCCTAGGAACCTGCTCGACAAGGTGTGGGAGTCTCACACGGTCGGAACGCTGAGGAGCGGTCAGACGCAGCTCTTCATCGACACCCACCTGATCCACGAGGTGACGAGCCCGCAAGCGTTCGGCATGCTGCGCGACCTCGGCTTGAAGGTGCTGATGCCGGAGCGCACCTTCGCGACCGTCGACCACATCGTGCCGACCCACACGCGCGTCGAGCCGTTCGAGGACGACCTCGCCGACGAGATGATCAGGGAGCTCAGGCGCAACACCGCCGAGACCGGCATCACGTTCTTCGATCTGTCCAGCGGCCTGCAGGGCATCGTCCACATGGTCGGCCCCGAGCAGGGCATAACGCAGCCGGGCAGCACCATCGCCTGCGGCGACAGCCACACCAGCACGCACGGCGCGTTCGGCGCCGTCGCGTTCGGTATCGGCACCAGCCAGGTCCGTGACGTCCTCGCCACGCAGACGATGGCGCTGGGCAAGCCGAAGGTCAGGCGCATCGAGGTTAGCGGCGAGCTGGCGCCCGGCGTCTACGCCAAGGACGTCATCTTGCACATCATCAGGACGCTCGGGGTCAATGGCGGCATCGGCTACGCCTACGAGTACGCCGGCGACGTGTTCGACCGCATGAGCATGGAAGAGCGCATGACCGTCTGCAACATGTCGATCGAAGGCGGCGCGCGCTGCGGCTACGTCAACCCCGACCAGACGACCTTCGACTACCTCGAGGGTCGCCCCTACTCGCCGAAGGGCGCCGAGTGGGACGCGGCCGTCCTGCGGTGGAAGGCCGTCGCCTCCGACCCCGGCTGCCACTACGACGACGTGGTGAGGATCCGCGCCGAGGACATCCCCCCGACGGTCACCTGGGGCATCAACCCCGGCCAGGCGATCGCCATCGACGAGCTGGTGCCGTCGGTCGATGGAGCGCCAGAGCGCGAGCGCGCCGCGATAAGCGAGGCCCTCACCCACATGAAGCTGACCGGCGGCGCGCCGATCAAGGGCACGCCCATCGACGTGGCGTTCTTCGGCTCCTGCACCAACGGCCGCGTCTCCGACTTCAAGGAGGTGGCGAGGTTCCTCGCCGGCCGCCGCGTCCACCCTGGCGTCAAGGCCATCGCGGTACCAGGCTCGCAGCTCGTCAAGCAGGAGTGCGAGAGGCTCGGTATCGATAGGGTCTTCAAGGCCGCCGGCTTCGAGTGGCGCGACGCGGGCTGCAGCATGTGCCTCGCCATGAACCCCGACAAGCTCGTCGGCGACGAGCTGTGCGCCTCCTCCTCGAACCGCAACTTCAAGGGCCGTCAGGGCTCGGCCACGGGTCGCACCGTGCTGATGAGCCCGGTGATGGTCGCGGCCGCCGCGGTCACGGGCGTGATAAGCGATGCCCGCGAGGTCTTCTCCCAAGGGGCGGTGGCCTGATGCCGCTCGAGCAGATCCGCAGGGTCGCGGGACGCGCCGTGGTGGTCGCCGGCGACGACATCGACACCGACCGCATCATCCCGGCGCGCTTCCTGCGCTGCGTCACCTTCGACGGGCTCGGCGACGCGCTGTTCCAGGACGAGCGCTACACGCCGTCCGGCGCGCCGAAGGGCCATGTGCTGGACGATCCGGCGCGCGCCGGCGCCAGCATCCTGATCAGCGGCAACAACTTCGGCTGCGGCTCGAGCCGCGAGCACGCGCCGCAATCGATCCAGCGCGCCGGCTTCGTGGGCGTCATCGCCGGCAGCTTCGCCGAGATCTTCTACGGCAACTCGACCGCCATCGGTCTGGTGTGCGCGCGCCTGTCGGAGGCCGATCTCGCCAGCCTGAGCGCGATGGTCGACGCCGACCCGTCCCTGGCGGTCAGCATCGACGTCGGGAGCGAGGTGGTCGAGGCGGGCTCCGAGAGCTTCCCGGCGAGCTTCTCCGCCTCCACCCGCGAGGCGCTGCTGACCGGCTACTGGGACCCCATCGGCGAGCTGCTCGAGGCCAACGAGACCACGCTGCGGCTCGCGGCGCGGCTCGGACACCCTAGCCGCAGCAGCCAGGCCGGGGCCGGAGGCGTCGGCGGCGCCAGCGGAGCCGCGTGACTCACAAGATCGCCGTTCTGCCCGGAGACTTCATCGGTCCCGAGGTCATCGACGCCACGCTGGTCGCGCTCGACGCGCTGGCCGCGGCACGAGGCCTGCAGTTCGAGCTCGAGCACCTGCCCTTCGGCGGCAACGCCGTCGAGAGCCACGGCGAGCCGCTGCCGCAGGTCACCCGCGACGCCGTCCTTAAAGCCGACGCCGTCCTGATGGGCACGGCCGGCGGGCCGGTGGGCGACCACCCGTGGAACCGCCTGCCGCGCGAGCAGCGGGTCGAGTCCGGCATCCTCGCGCTCAGGAAGCTGCTGGGCGTGTGGGCGAACCTGAGGCCGGTCAAGGTCTTCCCCGGTCTGGAGCGCCTCTCGCCGCTCAGGTCCGAGCGCGCCGCCGGCACCGACATGCTGATCTTCCGCGAGCTCACCGGGGGCATCTACTTCGGCAAGCCTTCTTTCGTCGAGCAGGACCGCGGCCTCTCGACGATGGTCTACGAGCGCTACGAGGTCGAGCGCATCGCACGGCTGGCCTTCGAGACCGCCAGGGGCCGCCGCGGCCGCGTCACCAACGTCGACAAGGCCAACGTCCTCGACGTCTCGCAGTTCTGGCGCGACGTAGTCGTGGGCATCCACGCCGCCGAGTTCCCCGACGTCGAGCTCGACCACCTCTACGTCGACAACGCCGCCATGCAGATCGTCCGCGATCCACGCGCCTTCGACGTGCTGGTCATGGGCAACCTGTTCGGCGACATCCTGTCGGACCTCGCGGCGGTCATCCCCGGCTCGCTCGGCCTGCTGCCCTCCGCCAGCCTCGGCGGCGCCATCGGCCTCTTCGAGCCGATCCACGGCAGCGCTCCGGACATCGCAGGCAAGGGCATCGCCAACCCGGTCGGCACCATGCTCTCGGCCGCGATGATGCTGAGGCACAGCCTGAACGAGACCGAGGCCGCCGCCGCCCTGGAGGGCGCTGTTCAGGCCGCCCTCGCCGAGGACCCGACCGTCGATCTCGGCGGCAGGCGGAACACCGCGGCGTTCACGGCCGCTGTCGTCGCGAGGCTGCAGGGCTGACCGCACGGCCTCCACGCGCCCCGAGACACGAACCCAAGATGCCGCAGTAGAAGGAGCTCCACGTGCCCAACGGCAAGACGTCCGCCCTCAACCGCAACAGCCGCGTCACCACGCACGGCGACCACCGGGCGCCGAACCGGGCGATGCTGCGCGCCGTCGGCTTCTCCGACGACGACTTCGACAAGCCGATAGTCGGGGTCGCCAACGGGCACAGCACGATCACCCCGTGCAACTCGGGGATAGGAGCGCTGGCCGCCGCGGCCGAGGCGACGCTCAGGTCGGTCGGCGCGATGCCGCAGATGTTCGGCACGATCACGATCTCGGACGGCATCTCGATGGGCACGGAGGGCATGAAGTGCAGCCTGGTGTCGCGCGAGGTGATCGCCGACTCGATCGAGACGGTCGGTCGCGGTCAGAGCCTCGACGGCATGCTGGCCATCGGCGGCTGCGACAAGAACATGCCGGGCGCGATGATCTCGCTCGCCCGCCTCGACCTGCCCTCGTTGTTCGTCTACGGCGGCACCATCAAGCCCGGTCATCACGACGGCGAGGACCTGACCATCGTCAGCGTGTTCGAGGCCGTCGGCGCTCATGCCGGCGGGCGCATCTCGCTCGAGACCTTCAACGCCATCGAGAACCGCGCCTGCCCCGGCCCCGGCTCGTGCGGCGGCATGTACACGGCCAACACCATGTCCTCGGCCATCGAGGCGATGGGCATGAGCCTGCCCTACTCCAGCACGATGGCCGCCGAGGACCAGGAGAAGCGCCTCAGCACCGAGGAGAGTGCCAGGGCGCTGTACCGGCTCATCGAGCAGAACGTCACCGCGCGCCAGATCATGACCAAGCGCGCGTTCGAGAACGCCATCCGCGTGGTCTTCGCCGTCGGCGGCAGCACCAACGCCGTGCTGCACCTGCTCGCCATGGCCCACTCCGCCGACGTGGCGCTGTCGCTCGAGGACTTCGAGCACCTGCGCCACACCACCCCTGTGCTCTGCGACCTCAAGCCTTCCGGCAAGTACGTCGCCACCGACCTGCACCGCGTCGGCGGCATCCCCCTCGTGATGCGCATGCTGCTCGACGCCGGCCTGCTGCACGGCGACTGCCTCACCGTCACCGGCAAGACCGTGGCCGAGAACCTCGAGCTCGTTCCCGCCAAGCCGCCGGCCGGCCAGGACGTCGTACACGAGTACGGCCAGCCGATCTACCCCTACGGCCACCTCAACGTCCTGCGCGGCAACCTGGCGCCGGAGGGATCGGTGGCGAAGACCACGGGCCTCAAGAGCACTCGCATCTCCGGCCCCGCCCGCGTCTTCGACAGCGAGGACGGCTGCCTCGAAGCCATCTTGTCCGACGCGATCAACCCCGGCGACGTGGTCGTCATCCGCTACGAGGGCCCCAAGGGCGGGCCGGGCATGCGCGAGATGCTCTCGCCCACCAGCGCGATCATCGGCAAGGGCCTAGGCGACTCCGTCGGGCTCATCACCGACGGCCGCTTCTCGGGCGGCACCTACGGCCTGGTCGTGGGGCACGTGGCTCCCGAGGCGTACGTGGGCGGACCGCTGGCGATCGTGGCAGAGGGCGACATCATCACCATCGACGCCGAGCGCAACCTGCTGCAGCTCGAGCTCTCGGACGACGAGATCGCCGCGCGCCTTGAGCGCTGGTCGCCGCCGGCGGTACGCTACCGCCGGGGAGTCCTGGCGAAGTACGCGGCCCAGGTCTCGAGCGCCTCGCTGGGCGCGGTGACCGACTGACAGGACCCCGAACAGGAACCCAGGCGGGAACCCCCAGAACGGGTGCCTGAGCAGGAACCCTGTAGCGCGGAGGCTGAAGTGTCAGACCTGAAGGTCACGGTCTTCAACGAGTTCCTGCACGAGGTCGAGAGCGACCTGGTGCGCAGCATCTACCCCGACGGCATCCACGAGACGCTCGCGGCGGCGTTGCGCCGGCAGTCGGGCGCCGCGGTCAAGACGGCGACCCTGCGCCAGAGCGAGCACGGCCTGACCCAGGCGGTCCTAGACGACACCGACGTGCTGCTGTGGTGGGGCCACAAAGCCCACGACCAGGTCGACGACGCCGTCGCGGAGCGCGTGCAGCGCGCCGTGCTGAACGGTATGGGCCTGGTTGTCCTTCACTCCGGTCACCTCTCCAAGCCGTTCGTGAGGCTGATCGGCACCTACGGCTCGCTGAAGTGGCGCGAGGCCGACGAGAAGGAGCGGCTGTGGAACCTCGCCCCCGCCCACCCGATCATGGACGGCATCGGCGACTACATCGAGCTCGAGCAGGAGGAGATGTACGGCGAGCGCTTCGACGTGCCCGACCCCGACGAGCTGCTGATGATCTCCTGGTTCCAGGGCGGCGAGGTGTTCCGCAGCCTGATGACCTGGCGCCGCGGGCTCGGCCGCGTCGTCTACTTCAGGCCCGGCCACGAGACCTACCCCACCTACCACCATCCGCAGGTACAGCGCGTGATCTGCAACGCTGCGCTCTACGCCAAGGCGCGCATGCGCCGTGACGACTCGGCCAGCCCCAACGCGGCGGACGCGCTCGAGGCCGTACCGCACGCCGGCAAGGTTCCGGTCATCGACCGCACGGCATGAGCGCGGCCCAGAGCGACCTCAAGGTCGCGATCATCGGCACCGGAGGCATCTCGGAGGCGCACGTCGCCGGTTACCGCGCCGCGGGCGTCGAGATCGTGGCCGTCTGCGACGTCGCCCCGAACCTGGTGGCAGCCAAGGCGCTGACCTGGGGCGTGGAGCGCAGCTATACCGACTACCACCAGATGCTCGCCGCTGGCGGCTTCGACATCGTCAGCATCGCGGCGCCGACCGTGGTGCACCACCCCGCCACCGTCGCCGCGGCCGCGGCCGGGAAGCACGTCCTCGTCGAGAAGCCGATCGCCCTCGACCTGGCGTTGGCCGACGAGATGATCGAAGAGTGCGACAGGGCCGGCGTGCTCCTGTGCGTCAACCACCAGCTGCGCTCCAACGGCGGCGCCCGCCTCGCCAAGCAGATGCTTCAGGACGGCGCGATCGGGCGGCTGACGCACATCAGGCTGCGCCAGGCCCACGACTGGGGCGGCAAGGGCGTGACCCCCTCCTTCCGCACCAAGGCCTCGGCCGGCGGCGGCACGCTGCTCGACAACGGCTGCCACCTCGCCGACCTGGCGCGCTTCTTCGGCGGAGCCGTCGAGGAGGCGTTCGGCCGCATGGGCACGCTGCGCTACGACATCGAGGTCGAGGACACCGCCCATCTCAGCCTGCGTTACGCCTCGGGGGCCATAGGCGTGATCGAGACGTCGTGGAGCGCGACCGGCTGGGAAGAGGGGTTCTGGCTCTACGGCACCGAAGGTGCGCTCGAGTACACCAACCGCTACGGGCCTGCGAAGCTGCGCCACTCCTTCCGCCAGTCGCCCGGCCTGAGCTGGGACGAGACCGACGTGACCGAGACGGCGTTCCGCGGCGACAGCAATCACGTGCGGCACATCGCCGCGTTCGTGGCCGCCGTCCGCGGCGAGGGGCCCGTGCCGTGCAGCGGCGCCGACGGCCGCGAGGCCGTCAGGCTGATCCTGGCCGCCTACGAGAGCGCCGAGCGCGGCACACCAGTGATCCTGGCTCCGGGCACCGGCTAGGCATGACCTTCGAGCGCTTCACCGCCCTCATCGAAGAGCTGGTGGCCGAGATCCCCGAGCGCTTCATGGAGGGCCTGCAAGGCGTGCACGTGCTGCCCGACACCTTCGTCGAGGAGGGTTACGACGAGGACCTCTTCCGCATGGGCGAGTACATCGACCCTGGCCCCGAGAGCTTCCTCGGCGCCGGCGAGGGCCTCGGCCGCCACATCGCCATCTACCACGGCTCGTTCGCGGCGATCGCCGCCTCCGACCCCGACGGCTTCGATTGGGAGGACGAGGCGTGGGAGACGCTGACGCACGAGCTCAGGCATCACGTCGAGTCGTTGGCCGGCGAGGACTTCCTGGTCCAGGACGACGAGGCGTTCCTCTCTGACATACCCAGGGCGCCCAAGCGCGGCGGGCCGGGCTAAGCTTGACCGATGCCGGCCCTGGACCGTTCCTCCCCCGCTGTCTCCGCCGCCGCCGGCACCGAACCGGTCGTCGCGCTGAGAGGCGTCGCCAAGCGATACGGCGCCAACGGACCCCTGGCCGTCAACGCTCTGGATCTGGACATCGTGCCGGGCGAGATACTCTGTCTGCTCGGCCCGTCGGGCTGCGGCAAGACGACGCTGCTCAGGCTGATCGCCGGCTTCGAGCGGCCCGACGCCGGCACCGTGACCGTCGCAGGCAAGGTCGTGGCGGGACCGGCCGCGTGGGTACGCCCGGAGCGCCGGCGCATCGGCTTCGTGTTCCAGGACTTCGCGCTGTTCCCGCACCTGAACGTCCTCGACAACGTCGCGTTCGGCCTCAAGGGCGACAGGAGCTCCCGGCGCCAGCGCGCCGCCGAGGTGTTGGCCTTGGTCGGGCTCACGGTGTTTCAGTCGCGCTTCCCGCATCAGCTCTCGGGCGGGCAGCAGCAGCGCGTGGCGCTGGCGCGGGCGCTCGCGACCGAGCCGCACATACTGCTGCTCGACGAGCCGTTCAGCAACCTCGACGCCTCGCTGCGCGGCGCGACGCGCCACGAGGTGAGAGCGATCCTCAAGCGCACCGGCACGACCGCCGTGATGGTGACCCACGACCAGGAGGAGGCGCTGTCGTTCGCCGACCGGCTGGCCGTGATGCGTGACGGGCAGCTCGAGCAGGTCGGCAACCCGGAGCGCGTCTACTACGACCCCCGCACCGCCTTCGTCGCCAACTTCCTCGGCCGTACCAACCTGCTGCGTGGCATGGCGCGAGGCCCGGTGGTAGAGACCGCGCTGGGTCAGGTGCGGCTCAGCCGGCCCGCCGAGGGTCCGGTCGTCGTCTCCTTGCGCCCCGAGCACCTCAGCATCTCCCCCCTCGGCGAGCTAGAGGTCGGGCCGGGCGCGAAGGCGCGCGTGCTCAGGCGGGAGTTCAAGGGTCACGACACCACTTACGAGCTGGTCTTCAGCGCCAGCGGTGAGCAGGCGCGCGGCGGTGCGTCAGACGAGCGCATCATCGTCACCACGCCGCCCGGCCTCCGCCTGGGAGAGGGCGAGTGGGTCGCGCTCAGCGTCGAGGGCGAGGCCGTCACGCTGGAGGCGAGCGCCTCCGCCGCCAGCTCAGGTAGCGCGGCTGCGGACGAACGCTCTAGCCGCTGAAGGTCTGCCGAACCCACCAACCCGGATGCTGTGCGGCCAGGTCTTCGGCGGCTGCGCGCGCGTGCTCCTCGCTCGAAGCCACGCCGAAGCAGGTCGATCCACTGCCCGACATGATCGCGCCCATCAAGCCAGCCCCCTTGAGGGCGTTCACCACGTCCCTGATCACCGGATGGGCGCGCTGCACGCCGGCCTGAAGCGCGTTGTGCCAGCGCGGCTCCGCGCCTTCGGCCAGCCGCGCCGCCAAGTCCTCGACCCTGAGCCGCGGGCTGAAGCCGACCAGGGCGCCGTAGGCGTCGGCGGCGGACACCCTGAGCCCGGGGTTGACCAGCACCAGCGGGGCCCTGAGCTCCGGCGCCGGCGAGAGCCGCTCGCCGCGGCCCTTGGCGACGGCGAACGCCATGTCGGCGGCGAAGAAGGGCACGTCGGAGCCCAGCGCGGCGGCGAGGCGAGCCAGCTCGGCGCCATGCCGCTGGGCGTCGGGCAGCGGGAGCAGCGCTGCGAGGGCGCGCAAGGTCGCGCCAGCGTCGCTCGAGCCGCCACCCAGTCCGGCGGCCACGGGGATCCGTTTGGTGAGCGAGATATGGACGCCGGGCGCGCTCCGCGAGGTCAGCTCGACCCAGCGCCTCAGGTACGCCTCGGCGGCCCGCACCGCCAGGTTCTCGGGGCCACTGGGCAGGTCCTCGGCGCCGAGCAGCGTCAGCGACACGCCCGGCTCGCTCCCGAGGGTCACCTCGAGCGTGTCGGCCAGGCTCAGGCGCGCCATCCAGGTCTCGACCTCGTGGTAGCCGTCGCCGCGGCGCGCGATCACCGCCAGGCCCAGGTTCACCTTGGCGCAGGCGCTCAGCTCCACCGATCCTTCTGCGCTCACAGGCCGCGCCGCTGCTCCAGCAGGCGCGCGCGCCAGACGTCGTAGAGCGCCTCCGCCCAGCCCAGGTCGCCCGGCTCGGTCAGCTTGCTCAGGAGCCGGCTCCCCTCTACCAGGCGCACCGGCCGCCCCAGCCTCCTGACCAACGCCGCGTCGTCGGTGGCCGAGAAGCCGTCCCGCGCGGCGGACTCGTGCGCCGCCAGCAGCAGCTCGCGCGCGAACCCCTGTGGGGTCTGCACCGCTCTCAGCTTGGAGCGATCGACGGTCGCACCGCTGTCCGTCTCGACCAGGCTGTCGGGTATCGCCACCGACGCCGTCGCCGCGCCGACCTCGCCGGCGGCCGAGGCGACGCGCGCGGCGTCTTCGGGCGTAACGAACGGGCGCGCCACGTCGTGCACCAAGACGATGGGGCTGATGCTGGCCTCCGCCAGCGCCCGCACCGAGGCCTGCCTGTCGCGCCCGCCCTCGACCACGACCACGCGCTCGTAGCGCTCGGCGGCTTCCGACCTGCTCCAGCTCGCACCGGCCGGCAGCGCCACCACCAACTCGTCGACGGCGCCGGCGAAGCCTTCCAGGCACAGCTCGAGCAGCGTCCGGCCGCGAACCGTCACGAACGCCTTGGGTCCCTGGCCCAGCCGCTCGCCGCTGCCAGCGGCGGCTATCAGGGCTCCGACCCCCTTGGCGGGCAACGTCAACCCCGCTCCTCGCGCCAGCGCGGCACGCGCGCGTTGGGGATGCCCAGGTGGTCGAGCACCCTGGCCGTGACCGAGCCGACGAGGTCGGCGATGCTGGCAGGCCGGTGGTAGAAGCCGGGCGACGCAGGCAAGATCACGGCGCCGGCGTCGTGAGCGGCGAGCATGTTGACGAGCATCGGGCGCGAGTACGGCGCCTCGCGCACGACCAGGACCAGCGGGGCGCGCTCCTTCAGGCACACGTGGGCCGAGCGCGTGACGAGCGTGGGAGTCATGCCCTGCGCGACCTGCGCGAGCGTGCCGGCGCTGCACGGCACGACCACCATCCCCAGCGGCCGGCGGCTGCCAGAGGCGAAGGCGGCGCCGAGGTCGGAGTCCTTGTGCACCTCGTCGGCCAAGTCTGTCAGTGCCTGCAGGTCGACGCCGTCCTCGCTGGCGAGAACCTGCTTGGCGCCGGCGGTCACGACCAGGTCCACCCGAGCGTCGGAGCTCCGCAGCGCGCTCAGCAGGTCGAGGGCGTACAGCATGCCGCTGGCGCCGCTCACCGCCACCACGACCGAGGGGCGAGGACCGCCAGGGCTTGTGGTGGCGTCGGACATCGGGGTCACGCTAACGAGGTTACCGCAGCCGCCCGGACGCAGCGCGGCCCCGAGGGGTCAGCGGTCGTGGCCGGCGGATATACTCGCGCCGTGAGCGCAGCAGAGTCACCAGACGGTAGCGCCCCGACGCAGCGCGAAGCGTCGCGGCCCGAGGCGGCGGAGGCGCGCAGCGAGGAGCGCCGCGCCAGGCACCCGGTAGGCACCGAGCGCAGGCTCAGGCGCAGCCGCGAAGGGCGCGTCCTCTTGGGTCTTTGCGCCGGCATCGCGCTCTACGTCGGCGCCGACGTCGCGAAGGTCCGCTGGCTCTTCGTGATCACGGGCGCGCTGACCCTCGGCACGCTGGCTGCCGCCTACCTGCTGCTGGCGCTGATGATCAGCCCTGCGCCCAAAGCAGCTACAGCACCAGCCTGACCGGAGCGTCGAGCAGCTCGGCCACGCGTGCCAGCAGGCGCGCGCCGCTGTCGGGCGCGAGCGAGCCGGACAGCGCGAGCGTGCTCCTGTAGCCGCCGCGCTGGGTGTCGTAGAGCACCCTTCCGAGGCTCACCACCGGCACGTCCAGGTCGAGGATCACCTCGTCGAGGTCCAGGGGCCCCAGGTCCGCGACGGCGAGCACCGGCTCGTCCTCCTCCTCGAAGGGGTCCTCCAGCAGGCCGACGAGCGATGCGAACGAGCGCGAGGCCGCATCGTCCACGCGCCGCAGCCTTACGCCGCCAGACAGGTCGGCGAGGGCGATCGGTCCGGGCGGGAGGCCCGTCTCGACCGCGGCCTTGGCGACGGCGCGGAGCAGGAACGGGGCGACGTTCAACGGCTCGGCGTTGCCGAGCTCCAGGCTGACGGCGAGCTGAGCGCTGGCCAGGCTGCTGAGGTCGACGTTGCGCCTCAGTAGGCTGGCCGGCCGCGCCAGCGGCAACGCGCCGGCGGCGAACACGGCGGGCGCCGCGATCTCGCGGGTCTCGACAGCGTCCTCTTGACCGGCATCAGCGGCGACGCCTGGCTCGGCGGCGACCTCGTCCAGACCGGGCCAGGTCGGCTCCTGGGCGGCGACAGCGCCGCTAGCCGAGTCGGACGTCCAGGCGGAATCGAACCGGAACTCGTCTACCGTCCCAGGCTCGTCCGCGTCGTCGTCGTAGGCGGCAGCGGCGCCGTAAGCGCCCGTCGCGAGAGGCTCGTCGGCGCTGAAGATGGCGGCCTCGCCATCGGAGCTGGCGAAGATGGCATCCGACGCGGGCTCGTCGGTATCGGCAGGCGCTGCTTCGCCGAACAGGTCGGGAAGGTCGTCGTCCGAGTCGTAGCTCGAGGAGGAGAGGCCCGTGACGCCCAGGTCGGCGAAGTCGTCCTGAGCCTGGCTCGTCGCGCCGATCACGAACTCCTCGACCTGATCCTCGAGCGTCTCGAAGCCGCCCAGCCCGCCGTCCGGCTCGAAGCCTCCGGCGGCGAGGCTGTCGTCGTCGTGACCGTCGGCGACGACCGCCGCGTCCTCGAACGCGTCGTCGTCGCCCGCGACCAGCAGGTCGTCGAGCTCGTCGACGGGGTCGATCGCCTCTGCCACGGCCGGCACCGTCACGGCCGGCGGAGCGTCGTCATCGAACAGGAAGATGTCCTCGCCCAGCAGCTCCTCGGCCGCGCCGGCCTCGTCCCCGAGCCCGGCGTCACCGAACGACGCGCCGTCGCCGGCGAGCGAGCTCTCGTCCGCCGACTGCGGCGGCGCCGTCTCCGCGTCGGGCTGGCGTCTGCCGAAGGCCACGGTCTCGACGATGGGCTCCTGAGCCTCTGAGCCTGAGGACGTGGACTTGGCAGAGGACGCGATCTCGTCGCGCAGAGCGTCGAGGCTCGAAGCGCCCTCGCCGACACCCTGCCGGAACGCGGCGAGGTCCTGCTCGGGCCACGCCTCCATGCCCTCCGGCAACGGCTCAGGCGTGGGGTCGAGTGCCTCAGAGCCCGACATCACTCGGGACAAGTAGTCGAGCACGTCGCGTTCGACCACCTTGCCGTCCGGCCCGCTGCCGTTCAGGGAGCGCCAGTCGACGTTGTTCTGCTCCGCCAGGCGCCGGGCCAGGGTGGAGATGTCGGGTTCGCTCACGCCGTTCCTCCTCGGCTGTTCGTCACGCGCGAGTATATCAACACCGATTGTTCCGTCCCCTGCGCATCTCAGGCCGCGACATATCCCACTCGGTCGAGTAGCCTCTGTTCAACGATGAGCACGATCAGCGCCCGCGAAGCCGCCCGCGCGTACCTGCAGGGCGCGACGTTCCTCGACCTGAGAGCGACCGCCCACAGGGACGCGGAGCCGCTGCCGCGCGCCGTGCCGGTGTCGAGCGCCGCCGTGACGGCGGGCGAGCCGCTGCCAGCCGAGCTGACGCGAGGACCCACCTACCTGGTCTGCAGCGAGGGCTCGATCAGCGAGCTGGGTAGCCTCTACCTGCGGGCGTCTGGGGTCGAGGCGTACAGCGTCAGAGGCGGAGCCCGAGCGCTGCTCGCAGCGCTGGCAGACGCGGGGCAGGAGCGCGGCTAGCGGCTCCCGCGGACGGCCGGCGTCCGCCCTGCGCCGCTCGGCCGAGCGTCAGGGTCGCCAGGCTTGGAAGAAGACGTCGTCGATGTAGGTCTGTAGCAGAGCCTCGTCACCGTAGACCGTGACCGACGCCGACACGACCTCGCCCGGTTGAGCCACGGTGTCGAGCACCGCGCGCTCGCCGCGGTCGTCGCTGACGACCAGGCGCAGGCTGTACGGCTGCTCGAGCAGGCGCCTGACGCCCATGAACGTCGGGTCGAAGTTGAACGGCACGATCCTGCTGCCGTCGGCCTGTAGCTGCACGTTGGTGCCTGGGATCGTCGCGGAGCCGGTCTCAGGGCTCTGAGCGTCCTGACCGCCTAGGTCTACGCCGGTCGTGCCGGTCGCGCCGCTGCCGCCCTCGATGTCGCCGGCGGGCGGGAAACCGAAGCTGGGCAGAGGAGCCGGCTCGGTCCCGTTGATGGTCAGCAAGATCGGCGTGCCCGGCAGCGTGTAGCCGGTCGGGCTGACGGACAGCACGCCTTCGGGCTGCGCCGGGTCGTCGACGTAGGTGATCGGGCCGAGGCGCAGCTGGGCGGCCTGCAGCGCCAGCTGGGCGCGCCACTGCGGGTAGCCGATGACATCGGGCACGCTCACCACGTTGGTGCTCGACAACGAGTAGTGCAGTGCGACCGGAGTGGAGGCCCTGACCTGGCTTCCGGGTCCCGGCTGTATCCCGACGACCGAGTTGGGGGCCGTGAAGCTCACCGTCGATGGCAGCGTCTCGACGCGCGTGAAACCCAGGCGGCGAAGCTCGGCCACCGCGCTGTCGACGTTCTGCCCCTGCAGGTCCGGCACGGTCAGGAGCGGCAGGTCGCGGCCGCGGCTGACGATCAGCTCGAGGCTCCCCCCAGCGCCGAGGCGCTCTCCTCCCACCGGCTGTTGGGCGATGACGGTACCTGCGGCGCGCTCGCTGGCCTGGTAGCTGACGGAGCCGACGACTATCCCCAGCTCGACGACCCTCTCGAGCGCATCGGCCTCGCGCATGCCGACCAGGTCGGGCAGCCGCGCGTCGGCGGGAGGCGTGTTGACGCCGAGGTGCACGGTGCGGCCGCGCTTTACGATCGAGCCGGGCAGCGGCGCCTGCGACGTCACAGCCGCCGGCGCGGCGCCTGCGACGTGCTGCACGAACGACACCGGCTCGAGCCCCTCGCGCCGCAGCACCAGAGCAGCCTGGTCCTGCGACATGCCGACGAGGTCGGGGAGCCTGACCTCCGCGACCGTGAAGTAGTCGCGCAGGTTCATCGCGGTCGCGACCGCCACGCCTACCAGCAGCACCAGCGCCGCGGCCAGCCACAGCGCGCGGCCGCGTAGCGAAGAGCCCTGACGCGTGTCGCGTGCGTCGTTCACGGCGGTACTCTACCAGCCGTGCGCGCCAGCCGCGGTCGTCCCGACGCAGCGGCCGGCGCCCGCGGTTAGCCTGTGAGCGTGACGTCTCGCGCCCTGCGCTTCCCTGCCTTCAGCCTGCGCCACCTGTCCGAGTCGGAAGCGCCCGCCGGGTCGGAGCTCTGGACCCTGCGCCGCCTGGAGGACGAAGGCCACGAGCTGGGCGTGCTGGGGCTGCCGGCCGCCATCGAGGACTCTTACTACCGTCTCGGCGGCCTGCCCGCGCGCATCAAGGAGGCCTACCGCGGCCTCGACCCGGCGGATCCCGACGAGGACATCCTCGAGGAGGCTTGGGAGGCGCTCGAGGGGCCGCTGTCGGAGTCGTTCCTGCTCGACGACGTCGTCGACGCGCTCTTCGACTCGTTCGCTGCTCTCATCGAGCGCGCCCCTGGGCCGGCGGTGGCGCGGCGCCAGGGCGAGGCGGGCCTCGTGGTGAAGGAGCCTTCGCGCCGCAGCCTGCTGCTGGCCATGAAACGGGCTATGCGCGTGGAGTGGACGCCGGCGCGCGTGGCCGAGCGGCTGGCGCGCACGGCGAGCCTCGCGCTCGACGCCGCGCCCGTCGTGGTGCACCTGGCGCCGCTGGGCCGCTCGCAGGCGGCGTCAGCAGCGGCCTCGCGGCTGGCGGGTCGGCAGATGGACGCGCTGGTCGACGCGGCCGGCGGCGTCGTGAGGCTGGAGCCGCAGGTCACGACCAGCTACTGAGCCGCTCGCCGGTCTACTTCCTGACCCTGGCTGCCGGGTGGGCCTGCGCGCGCATCCCCTGGGTCGACTCGAAGGTCACGAAGGCCTGCGGGTTAACCGAGTGCACGAGCTTGACGGCCTCGGGAACGCGCCTGCGCGGCAGCACGGTGAACGAGACGCTGACGTCGCCGTCGCGGCCCTGAGCCCGCAGCTCGGTGACGTAGAAGCCGGCGTCGCGCAGCTCGTCGGCGTAGGGCGGCGAGCCGTAGGTCGAGACGACCCGCATCAGCGTCTCGCCAACCGCCAGCCACCGCTCGATGCTGACGCCCATCATCGTCCCGGCCGCGTAGCCGGCGGCGTAGGCGACGAACTTGACAGGCGAGTCGAGGTTGCTGAGCACCTGCGCGGCGGCGATGAGCCAGGTCAGGGACTCGAAGAACCCGAAGGTGCCGGCCAGGCGGCGCTGGCCGCGGACCAGGAAGCCGATGCGCAGCGTGCCAAGAGAGACGTCGACGATCCTGAGGCCGAAGATCACGAGCCCTGCCAGCAGCTCCTCGACACCGAAGGTCATGCGTTCCTCCCGGGAAGGCGCTCGCGCTCTCTGGCGGCTGCCAGGCCGGCCGCGGCGGCGCCGATCACGCCGGCGTCGTCACCGAGCTCGGCGAGCTTGAACTCCGGCTTGGGATAGCCCCTGAGGTAGTCGTCGGCCGAGGCCAGCACCTTGTCCAGATAGAAGGGCCCGGCGCGCGTGAGGCCGCCGCCGATGACGATCACGGCCGGGTCGATGGTCTTGACGACGTTGGCGATCCCGATGCCCGCGAAGCGCGCCGAGTTGTCGATGATCGCGAGGGCCATGCTCTCGCCGGCGCGGGCCCTGTCGAAGACCTCGGGCGTGCGCATGCTGCGACCGTAGGCGTAGCTCGCGTCGCGCGCTATGGAGCGGCCCGCAGCGATGGCCTCGAGGCTGCCGCCGATGCCGTCGCCCCCGAGCGGTCCGCCCGGCAGGAGCGTCATGTGCCCGATCTCCCCCGCCAGGCCGTTGGCGCCGCGCACCAGCCTGTCGCCGATGAACACTCCCCCGCCGATGCCCGTCGAGAGCGTGAGGTAGAAGCTCGAGTCGAACCCGCGCGCGGCTCCGAACAGGTGCTCGGCGTAGCCGGCCGCGTTGGCGTCGTTCTCGAGCTCGACGGCGAGGCCCAGCCTAGACTCCAGCGCCGACACGAGCGGCGCGTCGACCATCCCGGCGATGTTGGGCGCGAAGACGACCATGCCGCGCTTGTAGTCGAGAGGGCCGGGCGATCCGATGCCGACGCTGGCGACGCTCTCGCCGCCCAGCTCGGACGCCTCGAGGAGCGGCGCGCAGGCGGCGCAGATCGCGTCGACGACGTCGGCGAAACCCGTCTGAGGCGTGTCTATGAGCCGCCGGTCGAGCACCTCGCCGCCCCTCACCAAGGCGGCGAGCACCTTCGTGCCTCCCAGGTCGATACCTAGTGCGAGCATCTACGTCCCTCCTGACGCCTCTGCGCCGGCGGCCCGCGCCGGCCGCGACGCGGTCGCGACGGCCAGCGCCTGCTCGGCGATGAGCGCCTCCTCGTCGGTGCGGATCACCAGCACGCTGACGCGGCTGCCTGGCGCGCTTATCAGGGTGCGCCCCGCCCGGTTCGCGTCCTCGTCCAGCGCTATGCCCAAGAAGGCTAGCTCACGCGTGGCATCGCTGCGCGTCTGCGGATCGTTCTCGCCGATACCTCCGGTGAAGACCACCGCGTCGAGCCCACCCATCGCGGCGGCGTAGGCGCCGATGACCTTGCGCAGCCGGTAGGCGAAGACCTCCAGAGCGGCCTCAGAGTCGAGGCTGCCGGAGCGGGCCGCGGCGCGCACGTCGCGCATGTCGTTGGACACGCCCGACATGCCGAGCAGTCCAGAGCCGCGGTTGAGCAGGTCGTCGACCTCCCCGACCGACATGCCGGCGCGCAACAGGTGCAAGACGAGCCCGGGGTCGATGTCGCCTGAGCGCGAGCCCATCAGCAGCCCTTCGAGCGGGGTGAAGCCCATGCTGGTGTCGATCGAGGCTCCATGCGCCACGGCCGCGGCGCTCGCGCCGTTGCCGAGGTGAAGCGAGACGATGCGCAGCTCGGAACGCTCGCATCCCAGGACCGCCGCAGCCTGGCGCGTGACGTAGTCGTGGCTGGTGCCGTGGAAGCCGTAACGGCGCAGGCCGCGCTGCGCGGCGTACTCGGGCGGCAGGCCGTAGAGGTACGCACGCGGCGGCAGCGTCGCATGGAACGCCGTGTCGAACACGGCGACGTGCACGGCATCCGGCAGCAGGCGCCTCGCAGCCCTCAGAGCCTCGAGGTTCGCCGGGTTGTGCAGGGGAGCCAGCGGCGAGAGCCTCTCGAGCTCGCGCTCGACCGCGTCGTCGATCAGCGTGGGCTGAGTGAACAGGGTGCCGCCGTGGACGATGCGGTGGCCGACGACCGGCGGCGGCTCCGTCTCGGACGCCCTCGCGAGCTCCGCGAGCCCGAAGGCCAACGCCTGTGACTGGTCGGCCAGCGGGCCCGGCTCCAGGCTGCCGCGGTCGCACTCGGCGGTCGAGGCTCCGCCGACCCTCTCGACGCGCACCCAGCGGCCGGCCGGCAGCAGCCTCAGCTTGAGGCTCGAGGAGCCGGCGTTGACGACGAGGACCCCGGTGGACATCAGGCGCTCCCCGCTGCCTCGGCGCCGGCGACCTCGGACGAGGACCGCGCCCCGAGGTCGGCGATCAGCTTGGGGACGAAGCGCAGGGCGTCAGCCGCGACGAAGTGGACGTCGATCTCGCCCAGCGACCTCAGCACCGGCTCGGGGGGCACCTCCTGCTCGCGAGCGGCCGCGCCGGTGGCCGACCCGGAGGCGCCGTCGCCGTAGCCGTGGACATGACCGAAGACCAGGGCGTCAGGGCGCGCCTCCGCTATCAGCTCGGTGAAGACGCTCGGCTCCAGGCGCTGGTTCGTCGGCGGGAAGTGGAGCATGACCACGTGGTAGATCCCGCTCAGCCTGGCCGCCGCCTCCAGCGACAGGGCGAGCCTCTGGCCCTCGCGCTCGTAGATGCGCTGGTCGTCCTCGGTGAACGCGCGGCTGCCGGGGCAGAGCCAGCCCCGCGTGCCCGACACGATCACCCCGCCAAGCTCCAAAGCGTCGTTCTGTACGGCGTACACGCCTTCGGGCAGGACGCGGCGCAGCTTGGAGATCGACGGCCACCAGTAGTCGTGGTTGCCGCGCAGCAGCACCTTGCGCCCTGGCAGCTCGGCGATCGCGGCCAGGTCCACCGCCGCGTCCTCGAGCCTCATCGCCCAGGAGATGTCGCCCGGCACCAGCACCAGGTCGTCGTCCTCGACGACGCTGCGCCAGCCCTCGAAGAACGCCTCGGGATGGCCGCGCCAGCCCGGACCGAAGATCGTCATCGGCTTCTCAGCGGCGCCAGAGAGGTGAGGGTCGGCGATCGCGAACAGGCGCATCGGCCCAACACTCTATCGCGGGTCCCAGTCCTCTGGCCGCGCGCCCAGGCCCAGACGCCAGGCCACCGCCCGAGCCACACGCTCGCCGGCGTTGCCGTCGCCGTAGGGGTTCGGAGCCGCTCGCATCGCGGTCAGCCGCGCCCGGTCGGCTAGCAGCGCGAGCAGGCGCGCCTCGACCGTCGCCGGGTCGGTGCCGAGCAGCGTCAGGCTGCCGCTCTCGAGCCCCTCGGGCCGCTCGGTGACGTTGCGCAGCACCGCCACGGGCACGCCCAGCGACGCGCCCTCTTCCTGGATGCCCCCCGAGTCGGTGACGGCCAGCTCGCTGTTGGCGAGCAGCGCGAGCATCGTGAGGAAGTCGACGGGTTCGCTAAGGCGCACGTTGGCGACGCCCTCGAGGCGCGGCCAGACGGCCTCGCGCACCGCCGGGTTCAGGTGGACCGGGTAGACGAAGGTCAGCTCGGGGTTCGCGGCCGCCACCTTGGCGAGGGCCGCCGCCAGGCCGGCCATCACGCCCAGGTTCTCGCGCCGGTGCATCGTCACGGTCACCAGCCTGCGGCCCGCCAGCTCGGCAGGGAGCCGGGCCTTGGCCAGGGCCTGGCGGGCGGCGTCGACGGCGGTGTTGCCGGTCACGACCATGCGCTCCTTGCTCTTGCCCTCCCCCAGCAGGTTGCGCTTGGCGAGGGGCGTCGGCGGCAGGTCCAGGTCCGTCAGCACGTCGGTGAGGCGCCGGTTGGCCTCCTCAGGGAACGGCTGGGCGAGGTCGAAGCTGCGCAGGCCGGCCTCGACATGCGCCACCGGGATACCCCCCAGGAACGCCGCGAGCGCGACCGCGAAGGTCGTGGTCGTGTCGCCGTGAACGAGCACGTAGTCGGCGCCGAGGTCCTCGAGCGCGCGCGCGGTCGCCGGGACGATGCGCGCGATGAGCTCAGGCAAGCCCTGCCTCGGCTCCATGACCGCGAGATCAGCGTCTGGCACGATGCCGAAGGTGGCCAAGGAGTCGTCGAGCTGCTCGCGGTGCTGACCGGTGACGAGGGTGAGGGTGCTCAGGTCGTCGCGGCGCCGGAGCGCCGTGACGACCGGAGCCATCTTGTTGGCCTCAGGGCGCGTGCCGAAGGCGACGCAGACTACCGGTCGGGAGCCGGCGCGGCTCCCAACTTCTGGTCGGAAGCCGGCGCGGCTCCCGGGTTTCACGTCGCGGCCTCGCCGGCGCGGCGTACCTCGGCGAGCCTCGCCAGCGACACGGCCGCGATCATCACGACGGTGACGACCAGCGTCGCCAGCGTGAGGGCGGGTGGCGTGGCGGAGAGCAGCATCCCGACCACCCCGAGCACCAGCGTGGCGAACCAGAGCAGCAGCACGGTGAGGCGCTTGGACCCGTAGCGCTCGCGCAGCAGGTCGTGGATGTGGTCGTTGGAGGCCGTGGCAGGGTTGCTGCCGCGCCGCAGCCGCCGCACGGTGACCTGGGTGATGTTGAGGACGGGCAGCGCCAGCACCAGGATCGGCGCGACGACGGAGACGGCCGCGGTGACCTTGAGGGCGCCGAGCACGCTGGCAGCGGCCAGCACGTAACCGAGCAGGTAGGCGCCGGAGTCGCCCATGATTATCGTCGCGGGGCCGAAGTTGTGGCGCAGGAACCCCAGCGAGGAGCCGGCGAGCGCCGCCAGCAGCAAGACGGCGGCTCCGCGTCCGTCGAACTGCAGCGCCACGGCCAGGAGGCTCATGCTCGCTATCGCGGCGATGCCAGAGGACAGGCCGTCGAGCCCGTCGATGAAGTTGAACGCGTTGGTGAAGCCGATGACCCAGAGCAGCGTGACCACGATCGACAGCGTCTCGGGGATGAACACGAAGGTGCCCGGCCCGAAGTAGTCGGTGAAGAAGTCGATCCTGACGCCGTTGACGACGAGGATCCCGGCCGCGACCGCCTGGGTGGCGAGGCGCAGCGCCGGGTGGACCTCCCACATGTCGTCGAGGAAGCCGACGAGGGTCATCAGCGCGCCGCCAAGGGCGATGGCTAGCAGCTCGACGCGGTACTCGCCGATCAGTGAAGGCGCGACCAGGCTGCCGGCCAGCACCGAGAGGAGGAAGCCGCCCAGGATGGCGATCCCGCCGATGTTCGGCAGGCTGCCGACGTGGCGCCTGACCCCGTCGCCGTGCGAGCCGCCGCCGTGCTGCACCGCCTGGATGCGCAGGGCGAAGGTGCGCACCTTGGGCACCAACAGCGCGACCGCCACGAGGGCGGCCGAGAACGCGACGATCACCAGCGGTAAGTAAGCTACGAGCCCGGAGCGCACGTGACCCATTCTAGGCCCGCTTGGTGATAGGCGTCTTAACCCGCCGGCGAGCTGGAGAGTGCCGGTGAGCTAGCGAGTCCCGTAGATGCGGTCGCCGGCGTCGCCGAGCCCGGGGACGATGTAGCCGTGGTCGTTGAGGCGCTCGTCCCTGGCGGCGAGGATGATGTCGACGTCCGGATGGGCGGCCTCGACCGTCGCGATGCCTTCGGGTGCTCCGATGATGCACAGCAGCCTGATGTGCTGGGCACCCTTCTCCTTGAGCAGGTCGATCGCAGCCACGGCGCTACCGCCGGTCGCGAGCATCGGATCGAGCAGGAACGCGTTGCGCTCGGCGATGTCGTTGGGCAGCTTGACGTAGTAGCGCACCGGCTTGAGGGTCTCGGGGTCGCGGTAGAGGCCGACGTGGCCGACCCTGGCGGTCGGCACCAGGCCGAGTATCCCGTCCACCATCACGAGCCCGGCGCGCAAGATCGCGACCAGGGCGAGCTTCTTGCCCGCCAGGCGCTTGACCTTGGCGCGCGCGACGGGCGTCATGACCTCGTCGTCCTCCAGCTCCAGGTCGCGCATGGCGT
The DNA here is from genome assembly GCA_964473205.1 of uncultured bacterium. Lineage (GTDB taxonomy): Bacteria > Deinococcota > Deinococci > Deinococcales > Trueperaceae > CAYMRL01. The sequence goes on from CAYYOK010000028.1 coordinate 29,044, forward strand.
CGAAGGCCATCAGCATGCTGATCTCGGCGCAGAGGGAGCGGAAGTCGCGGACGTTGGTGCTCTCGTCGCGCAGCACGGCCAGCTTGTGCTGTACCAGGGGGTGCTCTACCACGGAGACTGCCACCTTCGGCTCCTGTCCTGCGCCCTCTCGTGCCAGCCGCACGTTCGGACCGGCCGCATCCGGCCGAGCGTCATCGAGCGGCGAGCGTTAGCCCGACCGGCTAGCTGGGCGCCATCCGAGAAGAGGCCGCCCGATGGGGCGGCCCTGTTCCGCTCGTTTGGCGGAGAGGGTGGGATTCGAACCCACGGTGCAGCGTAGCCACACAACGGTTTTCGAGACCGTCCCGTTCAACCACTCCGGCACCTCTCCGAGTTGCGGCGTTCGGGCCAGGAGGCGCGACACGCGTTCAGTAGCATACCCCTTGGGGCGGTTCCTGGTGTCAGCGGGCGCGCCGCTGCCCTCTGGCCTGCTCGATCCTCGAGCAGGCCGTCAGCCTGGCGCGCGCGTGCGGCGGCGCCCCTCGTAGGCGAGGAGCAGCCCGACGAACAGCGAGGAGAACAGCACGATGGCGGCGGCGTAAGGGGCGGCCTCCGGCATCATCGCCTCGTTGGTGTAGCCGAAGGTCCTGACCGAGAGACTGCGAAAACCGGTCGGACCCAGTAGGTAGGTCATCGGCAGCTCCTTCATCACGACCATCAGCACGAGCGCGGCCGCAGCCAGCAGGTTGCGGGCGATCACCGGCAGCGTCACCGATGCGAAGGCGACGAAGCGTCCGCGGCCCAGCGACCGGGCGCTCTCCTCCAGCCGCGGGCTGATCTGCAGCAGCCCGCTGCGTATCGGGCCGATGGCGAGCGCCATGAACGAGACCACGAAGGCGATCATCAGCAGCGCGTAGGTCTGGTAGAGGCCTGGAGCGGCCCTGAGCGCGAACATCACGAACGCCAGCGCGAGCGCCATCGGCGGGATCGCGTAGCCGAGGTAGACGAGCCTCTCGACCAGGCGCCCGCCGAACCACTTGGTCCGGGTGCTGGCGACGGCTACCGGCAGCGCGAACAGCGTCGCGACCACGGCGGTCGGCACCGCTAGGCGGGCGGTGGCGACGAAGGTGTCGAGCACCGAGCGCAGCTGGCCGAGCTCGGGAGGGACCAGCACCATCCACAAGGCGAGGGTCACCACGGGCAGACCGATGGCCGCGAGCAGCAACAGGACCACGAACGCGTAGGCCAGCGGAGCGTACGGGCCGAGGCGCTCGCTCTGCACCTGGCGGCCGGCACCGCTGCCGACGCGTGCGTAGCGGCGGCTACCGAGCAGGCGCAGCTCGAGCACGACCAACACCAGCGTCAGCGCCACCAGCATCAGCGCCAGCCAGGCGGCGTAACCGCGGTTGAACGCCGAGGCGTACTGGGTGTAGATCGCGAAGCTGAACGTCTCGAAGCGCATCAGGGCGACGGCGCCGAAGTCCCCGATCACGTAGAGCGCGATCACCAGCCAGCCGGCCAGCAGGGCAGGCAGAAGCTGCGGCAGCACCACGCGCCTGAAGATGGCGAAGGGCCGCAGGCCCAGGCTCCTGGCGCTCTCCTCGAGGCTCGCGTCGAGGCCGAGCAGGGCGCTGCGCAGGTTGAGGAACAGGTAAGGGAAGGTGTAGAGGGTGAGCGCGGCGACCGCGCCGCCGAGGCCGCTGGGGCGCGGCAGCATTACGTCGAACAGCCGTGAGGACAGGCCTTGGTAACCGCCTATCCCCAGCAGCGCGTACGCCATCACGTAGCCGGGCACGGCGAGAGGCGTGACCGCCAACCAGGTGATCACCTTGCGCCAGCGGATATCGGTCCGCACCACCAGCCACGCGAGCGGGACCGAGATGAGCGTCGCGAAGACCAGCACGAGCCCCGTGAGCGCCAGGGTGTTGCGCCACAGGTCCCAGGTGCGCTGGCGCAAGATCAACGGCCCGAGAGCGCTCAGGTCCACCTCGAGCGCCCTCAGCACCAGGTAGGCGAGCGGCAGCAACGTCGCCGCTCCAGCCAGCAAGGCCGGAGCGACGACGTACCAAGGCAGCCGTGAGAGTCTGCCCAACAGACCTCTGACTCGACCAGGAGCCAGAAGCATGACTTGACCGATGCTCAGAGCAGGCCGACCTCGCGCAGCAGCTCAAGAGTACCTTCGAGGTCGTCGATCGACGCGAGATCGACCACCGGGCTGGCCGCCGTCACGACGGCGCCGCTCTCGAGACCCTCGTAGGGCGCGACGGTGGTGGTGATCGGGTACTCGTAGACGTTGTTGGTGAAGTAGGTCTGCGCCTCGTCGGAGAGCAGGTAGGCGATGAGCTGGTGCATCAGCTCCTCCGACTCGCAGGAGCTGAT
>CAYYOK010000029.1:0-31011 GCA_964473205.1 uncultured bacterium
CGCCTCCGGAGCGCCCGCCACCTTCGGTGCCGGCGGTCTCGTGTTCCCGCTGGCCATCGACGGCAACTCGGGCGTGCTGATCAGCGATCCCGGGATGCGCGGCGGCTTCGAGCTGGTGGCTGGCGAGGAGCCGTTCAGCATCGCCGTCATCAACGAGGCGCGCCGGGCGGGCGCGCTCTACCTCTACCAGACAGGGTTGGGCGGGAGCGACGGGAGCTGGTTCTACGAGTACCCGCAACCGCTGCCGCAGGGAGCGCCGACCCCGCTGCTCCCGGCCACGGGGGCGGAGGCTGCCGTGGGGATCGCCAACGCCGTCGGCCTCGGCGGCGACTCCTCGCTGACCCCCTCCGTGACCCCGTCCATCGTGCTGGAGAAAGCGACGGAGACCGATCGTACCTTCTACGTGGCCGTCGTCATCGGCGCCACCTCTGACACGACGATCTCAGGCGACATCGTGATCGACCCGAAGTACGGGCAGTTCATCGCCGGTTGGGGATCCACGTACACCGATCTCGTCTGGCAGACCTACTGGACCCAGATGCTCTACCCGGTGTTCAGGCTGGTGCTGTTCGGCTCGAGCGGCAGTGATGGCTTCAGCTTCGCGGCGCTTGCCGGCAGGACCGCCCAGGCCAGGACGGCCAGCCAGCCGTTCATGCAGGCGCTGGGTCTCGACAACCCTCTCGTCTCCCCCTGGCCGCTACTGCAGGGCACCCTGGTGGCCGCCGTTCTACCGCCGCCGGACGACCAGCTGTTCCAGACCTTGATGGAGATCTCGGTCGGCAGCACGGGACCTCTCAACCTGTCGCCGCAACAGCTCGCCAGGCTCAAGGGCAACGCCGCCACCACCACGGCCAAGGCCATCGTGGCTCTCATGAGCGAGTCCTACTCCTCCGCCGGCATCGGCGCCGCGGTCAACGACGTCCAGAACAACCCGTCCCTGATGGTGTGGCACCCGTCTAGGCTCACCCAGGCCATGGAGATCTACCCGGCGCCGGGCGAGTTGATGCGCCTGACCAAGGTGAGCGAGGTCTTCACCCTGACCTTCGACAGGGCGTTCATCGACTACCAGTTCATCTTCCGCTGGTCGACCTCCGGCGAGTACGGCTTCCTCGACACGCCCGGCACGACCAGCGTCGACACCAAGAGCGCCGAGATCCAGTACCTGGCCAACGATCCCGTCAACATCAGCGAGGAGCTGCGCGACACGATCAGGGTCGAGGCGTACCTGGACGATGGCAGCGGCGCGATCTCCGCCGCCACCCCCTTGATGGGCGTCGCCTCCACGGAGGTCGTGGGAGTCGAGAGGGAGTCCCACTACCGCGGAAGGTACGAGATCGTCGAGCAGGCGTACGAGTCGCCACCGGGCACGGCGCGCTACTGCATGTTCATGTACTGGGTGTTCGAGCGCAGATCGGGCGCGAAGTCCTACGAGGTCAGAGCGTTCAACTACTACGACCACGCCACTGGCTCCACCAGCACCAACCTCGGCATCTTCGATGAACAGGTCTTAGTCAGCGTGCCTGGCCTGGACGAGACGCCGGGCAGCTGCGGCGTGTCATCGTGGCCCTACGCGGTCGTCGACGACGAGGTCTGGATCCCCTGGACGGGTGGGAACGGGCCGAGTCCCGGTGATGCTGGCTACATCCACTCGCGCTTCCGTGGCGCGATCGTCGAGGTGAAGGTCACCTACTAGGGTCGGGCAGCACCAGCCGCGTGGTGGCGGCCAGCGGCGCCATGCCCAGCTGGGCGGCCAGGTCTGACGCGAAGTTGCGGTAGCGACGCAAAGCCTCACCGTGGCGACCGGCTGTGACGAGCAGGCCGAGCAAGGACTGCACAGCCTCTTCGTTCAGCGGCTCGAGCTCCAGCGCGCGCTTGAGGTACGCCGCTGCCCGCTGTCGCGGCGCCGCGGCAGCCGCCTCTACCAGAGATTCGGCGACGCTGCGCTCCAGCGCGGTGCGCGCATCGGCGACGGCCTCGACCTCGACACCGGGCGCGAAAGGCCCGCGGTAGAGGGCCATGACCTCCTCCGCACGGCCGGCCGCGAGCGCTTCGCGCAACCGGCGCAGGTCGGAGTCGGTGTGGCGCATGCCGTCCTCGAACAGGTACGTCCTCACTCCCCAGGGTTCGATGAGACGACGCAAGAGGTTGAACTGCACGTTGAGGTTGTTGCGCACCCTCTCGGGCTCGGCATCGGGCCACAGGGCAGCACCGAGCTCTCTACGCCCGAGTCCCAGCACCAACAGCGCCATCAGGTCACGCTGCCGTCCGATCAGCTCGAGGCTCTCGCCAAGCACCTCCGCGCAGACGGCGCCCAGCGTAGTGACGTCAAGCGGCGGCACCTCGGCCAGCCGCGCCGCCGTCGCCGCCTTCCAGCCCGAGCGCATCACCTCCGCCAACGGGTAGTGGGCCGCCAGGTCGTGCCGGTCGCGAGGGAGCTCAGCCAACGGCACGAAGAACGGCAGTACGGCCTCGCCCGCCGATGTCATGCGGCACAGGGCTTCCAGGTCGGCCACGGAGCCGCCGACCCTGTACTTCGCCGCCAGCCACGCCAGCCGGTACTCGCGCTCGGCGGCGGGGTCCTCGACCTCGCTGAGCCTGCGCTCCGCCTCCGCGCGTTCGCCGAGGGCAAGATGCGCGAGCGCCAGGGCGACCGCGGTGAAGCCGCCGGGGGGCGAAAGCCCCGCCGCCAGACTCAGCGCCTTGCGGGCCTGGCCGTGACGCGTGAGAACCGCCACGTGACGCGCCGCGATGGCGTCGACGACGCCGGGGTCGCTCAGCGAGGCGGCGCGGCGCGCCACGTCGGTCAGGGCGTCGAGATCGTCGTCGAGTTGAGCCGACATCGCCTCGACCTCCAGCGCCAGCACCGGCCGGGCGGCCTCGAACCGCGTGGCTTCGGCCAGGTAGGCGCGGGCTTCGGCCTCTCGCCCCAGGTAGAGACAGAGCTGCGCCAGGTCGCGGCACACGCCGACGACGTGATCGGGGTACTCGGCGCGGCAGATCTCCAGACCCTCGTGCTGCAGCCTGATGCGTCCCTCGATGTCGCCGCTTAAGTTCCAGTCGAGCACGGCCAGGTTCATCAGCGGGGCGTAACGGTGTCTGTTGCTGGGCGGCAGCACTTGAAGCGCCCTCTCGACCAACCGCTTGGCGGCCTGGTAGTCGCCGGCCCTGAAGTCGATGGCCGAAGCCGTGCTGAGGAACCTCCCCTGCCGCTCGGGCGATGCCGAAGCCAACAGCGAATCGGCTTCGTGCAACAGGCGCCTGGCCGTGCCTCGGTCATCGGGCTGCTCGGCCAGGAAGTAGATGGCGTCGCCGAGAGCCGTGAGACGCAGATCGGCGGTCAGAGTCTCGTCGGCGGCGGTGGCGACGAGCAGCTCGATGCCCTCTCCCCGACGTCCGACGGCACACAGCGCGTTCCCCACGCGTATCCGCCGCGAGCCGCCAGCCGTGGCCGTCGCCAGACCGTGCCAGCGGAGCAGAGCGTGCGGATCGTCGCGTTCCAGGGCCGAGGTGGCGGTCTCCAGCGTCGCGGCCAGCGCAGTAGCGTCGAGGGTCGCCTCGTGCGCCGCGCACGCCTGCCTCTCGCTCAGCCACGGCGCCACCTCCGCCACGACCTGCCTGACCTCGGCCACACGCGACCTCAGCAAGGCCCTGACGACCGTGGGAGTCAGCCGAGACCCGGCCTCCTCGACCGTGACGAAACCCGCTCTCTCCAGCTGGGAGAACGCCTCGCTCCACGAGTCGCCGCCTAGGTCGCGGGGAGCGTCGGGGACCGCGGCTTGCAGCATGAGGCGCCGCCAGGCCGGCTCGGAGAGCCCTGACCTCAAGGCAGTAGCTACGGCGCCGTCCACGAGCGGTGCGCCGGTGCTTGCCGCATAAGCCACCAGCAGCGGCCAGCCGCCGGTGTCGGCCAGGACGGTGGCGGGGACGGTGGCGGGGTCGGAGGCGGGGTCGGCGCGCGCCGCCTGCTCGAGATCGTCGATGACGAGAAGCGTGGGCCGACGCCACAGCTCACGCTCCAAGAGGCCCCAGTCGAGCTCGCTCGGCATCTCGAGCGCGGCGGCTATCGCCGTGCGCAGGTCCCTGCCGCGTTGCGAGACGACGAGGCTGCGCCAACCCTCCGCCGCCAACCTGGCGACCCAGCTCAGGGCGAGGTCGGTCTTGCCGAAGCCGGTCGGGGCTTCGAGCACCACGACGTGAGGGACGGTGTCGGGTAACAGGTCGAGCAGCCGCACCCTGTCGACGTGGAGGCTGCCTGCCTCTACTCCCAACCTGGCCATGGTGGGCGAGATTCTAGCACCGAGCCTCGCCCACCTCCGGCGACAGGAACGGGAACGTTCGTCGCCGGGTTTCCAGCCGGATGGCGCGCCCTAAGCCAGCCGCAGTCGCGGCGAAGCGTCAGCGCGCGGCGTTCACACCAGTTGCTCTGACGGTCCCTTGGTGGTGCCGGGGATCTTCAGCTTCTGGCCGACGCGGATCTTGTTCGGGTCTGAGATGCCGTTGGCCTCGGCGATCTTCATGTAGGAGCTGCGGCCAGCACTGCCATAGTAGTGCAGCGCGATGTGCGACAGGGTGTCGCCAGACTTCACGGTGTAGACGATGTCGCCGTCGTCGTCGGTCACGTTGAGCTGCGAGGCGTTGGCGATCACCTGCAGGCCGCTGGTGTCGACGGCGGTGACGCCGGACACGGCCAGCGCCAGGGCCTTGGCCTTCTCCCACTCGCCCTGGTCGTCGACGGCGCCGCGCAACACCACGGTGCTGCCCTTCTGCAGCACGTCGATCGGGTTGTTCTGCAGGCTCGGCTCAGCCCGGATGCCGGCCAGCGCTGCCTTGGCGAGGGCGCTCGGGTCCGTGGCGGCGCTCGACGTGACGGCGCCGGGGACGCCCGAGGCAGTGCTCATCGCACCGGAGGACGGGGTCACGGTCCCGCCAGCGGCGCTCTCCGACACGGTGATGCCGCTGAGGTCGACCCTGTCGATGCCGTTGATGCCGCTGGCGACGGCGTTGATCAGGTTGGGGTAGCGATCGTTCGGGACCGTGCCCGTCACGATCGCGGTCTTGTTCTTGACCTCGACCTTGAGACCGAGACCCTTGAGCAGGTCCTGGTCCTTGATCGCGTCCTCGAGCCTGCCCTTGGCGTTCTTACCGAATGGCCACATAAGCTCCCTCTCCCCTGCGATGCCCCACGGTTGGGGCTAAGACTTGGCGGCAGCAGTCATACCGCCCGTCGATGAGACATGCCAGCTACAGTAACAGCCGCCGCCAGCGCGGGGAGCGCTTCCCCGAGCGGAGCCTCGACGCGCACCGTGGCCTCGCCGTCGCCCCGCGTCGGTCCCTGGTTGACTATCGCGACGGGCTTGCCGGCGCCGGCGGCCGCCACGACGAACCTGTAGCCCGACCTCACGCTGAGCGACGATCCGACGACGAGCAGCGCCCTGGCCGCCTCCAGCAGCTCGAAGCAGCGCGCCACCCTGCCAGCCGGCACGTTCTCGCCGAAGAACACGACGTCGGGCTTCAGCACGCCGCCGCAAGCGAGGCAGGCCGCCGGCTCGAAGGCGGCGACGGCGTCGTCCGGGACGTTCGCATCGCCGTCCGGGAGCACCTCGAAGGCGCGGCTGGCGAAGTCCTGGTTGAGCAGGGCGAGCCGCCTCTGGAGCGGCTCGCGCGCCTCGTAGGCGCCGCAGACCAGGCAGCGCACCAGGGCGAGGGAGCCGTGCAGCTCGATGACGGAGCGGCTGCCGGCCGCCTGGTGCAGGCCGTCGACGTTCTGGGTGATGAGTCCTGCGATCAGGCCCGCGCTCTCGACGGCGGCCAGCGCGCGGTGGCCGGCGTTGGGCTCGCGGCCGTGCATCAGGGGCCAGCCGACGTAGCTCCGCGCCCAGTAGCGCTGCCTGACGGCGGCGCTGCGCACGAACTCCTGGTAGCTGACGGGCTGGCTGCGGGGTCTATCCGAGCCCGGTCCGTGTCTCGGTCCGCGGTAGTCGGGGATGCCGGAATCGGTGCTGATCCCGGCGCCGCTCAGCACCAGGACGCCGCCGGCTGCGACGAGCTCCACCAAGCGCGAGCCTTGATCCACGAGACCACGTTACCCGAGCCTGGAGCTGCGTCCGTACGCCCGCCACACGCCCGCAGCGAGCGCGCTGAGGGGCCGGCCCGCCGTGAACGCCGCCGCCACGGCGTAGAGCGTACGCGGCCCGATGCGCGGTCCGCTGGAGACGAGGTAGACGCCCTCCCAGGCCTGCGGTCGGAACTTCTCCTTGAACGCCTCCAGCCCCGCGAAGTCGTAGAAGCGGCGGCCGTGCGCGCGGGCCCAGCCGAAGGCAAGGCGCAGCCAGGTCGGGGTGGTGGGGCGCTGGGTCGGCGTCGGCGCGTGCCGGCGCGAGAGCGGTGCCAGGCCGAGGGTGAGCCGCCTGGCGCCGGAGGCCGCCAGGTCGCGCGCTGCGCTGTCGATCAGCAGCTCGGCGGTGCCGTTGGGCGCGCGAGGGTCCCTGATCACCTGCTCCACCAGCCAGCCTCGGCGCAGCGGTATCGGCGAGGCGACCAGGTAGCCGATCGGCACGCCGTCTCTCAGCGCAACGTATAGGCGGCGGTCGTGGGTCAGCGGGCCATCCGTCCTGGCGGTGTCCGGCAGCAGCTCGACGCCGGTCAGGAACCTCAGGGGCGGCAGCCCCTTGGCGCCTGACCAGCGGTCGCGTACGGCGGCGAGATCGCCGGCCTCCGGCTGGCCCGCGATCAGGCGCGACAGCGGCCAGGCCTCGACCTCGACCCCCTTGTTGCGCGCGCGGTTGAGCTGCGCCCGCAGCGAGGCGTGAGAGTCGACCCTGCCAGCCCAGTCGGCGGCGTCCCACACCGGTTGTGCGCCGACCAGCGCGACCTGAGCGCGCCCCGCGACCTGCGCCAGCCAGCGTGGTTCGACGGCGAAATAGCAGGTCGCCGCGGCGCGGCTGCGCCCTTCCTCCTCGAACGCCATCGCCACCTCGCGCAGCTGCTCGAGCTCGCCGACCGGCGCTCCAGCGACCACCCGCACCCCGGCGTGCTCGACGTAGCCGACAAGTGCGGCGCCTCCCGGCGCGAACCAGTGAAGGATGTCGGGGTTGAGTAGCTGGTAGACGGTGCTGTTCCAGCCGTGGCGCAAGATGAGCTCGCGCGCCGCACCGTCGGAGGTGCCGTCGACACGCACGTCCGGATGCTAGCGCTTCTCCGCGGTCTTGACGGCCTCGTCGCCCTTCCCTGCCAGGCCGCTCGCGATCTCCTCGCCCAGCTCCCCGCCTCGGGCCGTACCGGCCAGCAGCATCACGGGCTGGCCGAGCGGAGCCGCCAGCGTCACCTCGCGCTCGCCATCGTGCTCGCGGCCGCTGCGCCACTCGAGCCAGGTCCCCGGCGGCAGCAGCAGGGTGCGCGTGGTGGCGCCGGGCTGGTAGACCGGGGCAACCAGCAGGTCGTCGCCGAGGAGGTAGGCGAAGCTCTCGCGCCAACCGGGTCGCCACTGCTGATACTGGTAGACGTACGGCCTGGTGATCGGCTTGCCGTCGGTGGCTGCCTCGCGGAACAGGCGCGCGAGGTAGGGCGCGAGCGACTCGCGCAGGCGCAGCAGTCCGCGCACCTCGCCGAGCACCTCCGGATGCGTCCACGGCTCGGTCGCGCTGCCGTCGTCGTTCCAGGAGTGGATCGAGAAGCGCGGCATGAGCACCCCGGCCTCGATCCAGCGCACCAGCAGCTCGGCGTCGGGCGGCGGTCCCGCGAAGCCGCCGACGTCGTGCCCGTAGCTCGCCCAGCCGGACAGAGAGAGGCCCAGCCCCATCGCGATGTTGTACTGCAGCGTGCGCCAGCTCGTCTGGTTGTCGCCGGACCAGGTCTGCGCGTAACGCTGGCCGCCGAGGGCTCCGCTGCGCGTGATCTGGAACTGCGGCTCGGGGGCTCGGGCGGCGGCATCGGGGGCTTGGGCAGTGCCGGCGTCGGTGCCGGCCGGCTCTGGGAGCGCAGCGGCCTTGGCGGCATGCTCGCGCTGCGCGTCGCGGCTGGCGCGGTTCATCAGCAGCGTCAGCACCGGCCTCAGGTCCCCGGCCGGCCCGGCTGACGTGCGCGCCTCGGGGTCGGTGATCTGGAACTCGTTGTTGTCGTTCCAGGTCGCGTCGACGCCGTGGGCGAGCAGCCGCTCCTCGACCTGCCGCTGCCACCAGCGGTAGGCGACCGGGTTGGTGAAGTCGAGGTAGCTGCCCTCGCCGTCCCAGAAGCGGTTGACGTAAGGCTCGTCGGCGTCCGAGCGGGCTACGAAGGCGCCGGCCGCCGCCAGCTCGGGGTAGCGCGGATGCGTGGTAAGCAGCGCCGGCTTGATGTTCGCCAAGACCTTGATGCCCGCCGCCTTCAGCGGCGCGATCATCGCCGCCGGGTCCGGCACGCGCCTGCCGTTCCACTCGAAGACGTAGCGGCGGCCGTCGTCGGCCAGCGAGTAGCCGCTCGAGAGGTGAAACGCGCTGCAGGGCAGGTCGTGCTCCCGCAGCTTGTCGACGAAGCCGGCGAGCTCGGCGGTGGGGTCCTCGGCGTCGGTGTAGCGCATCGTCGAGCCGAGGTAGCCGAGCGCCCAGTTGGGCACGTGCGGCGGGTAGCCGCTGAGGTCGTTGACGCGCCTGACGACATCCGCCAGCCGCGGTCCGAACAGCACGTAGTAGTCGAGCTCGCGAGCGTCGACCTCGGCGTAGCGGAACTTCCCATGGTAGTTGTCGACCTCGGAGCCGAAGTCGAAGACGGCCTCGGCGCCCGAGTCGTAGAGCAGGCCCACGGCGTGCCCGGCGGGCGTCAGCGTCGCGTAGTAGGGGATGTGCTTGTAGAGAGGGTCGGCGTCGCGGGCGTCGTAGCCGAGCGCGTCCTTCGGGGCCAGGCGATGGCGCCGGTGGTGCTTGTCGATCCCGCCGCTGACCTCGCCGAGCCCGAGGTACAGCTCGGCCAGGTCGCGGACGAGAGTGTGCCGGATGCCGCGCGCGGCAGGCGCGGTGGCGTACCTGTACGCGAGACGCGGGTGGTCGCGCAGCAGCACGGCCCCGTCTGGCAGCGAGAACGTCAGCGCGGCGCCAGCCAGATCGACGCTCACCACAGCCTTGCCGGTGGCGAGCCTGACGCCGCCGGGCACGGTGCCGAGCGAAGGCTCGACGGGCGAGAAGACGCTCAGGTCCTCGCGGTCGCGACCCTCGGGGGGAGCGTCGCCGGCGCGCCCGACGACCGTCCAGGTCCGCCCGACGAAGGCCCGGCCGTGCGGCTGCACCTGGACCCTCGCCACGTCCTCCTCGACGAACGTCACGACGAGGCGCGCACCGCCACCGGATCCGCCTCCCGGCCGCCTGAACACGAAGCGTGGGCCTTCGGCGCCCTCGAACGAGAGGCCCTTGAGGTCGGTCAGCGGCTCGGCCATGGCGGCCATCGTGTCACAGGCGGAGGCCAGGCGGCCGGGCCGGGCGCGATCCGGTTGGGACCTAGCGCCCAGAGACCTCGACGACGCCGGCGCGCACGCTGACGTCGCGGCGGCCGCCTGCCAGCGCTACGCCGCGCAGCTCGCAGTCTCCCCACGGCGGCGCCTTCACGGTCGCGCCGGCCGGGTTCAGGCCGAAGCCGCCGAGGAGCATCGCGGCGGCCGGCATGGCGCTCCAACCGTTGAGCGCCGAGCCGCGACCCCAGGGCGGGGCGTAGTACTCGACCGGCGCCGGCCAGCCCCGAGCCAGCGAGCACTGCCGCCAGCGGGTCAACGGGTAACGCCAGCCCGGCTCGCCAGCGGCCAGGAGCTGCTCGGCGTAGAGCCCGTCGAGGTAGGGCCAGTCGGAGCCGTTGTGGTAGCGCAGCGGGAACGCGCTCTTGCCGCGCAACCGCGTGCCGCGGCCGTAGGGAGGGTACGCGCACATCACGCCCCAGTCGCCGTACCGCTGGCGAGGGTTGTTGCGCGTCTCGAGCTCGCGGCGCACGCTCGCGAGCGTCGCCTTCGCCTGCTCGGGCGAGGCGAGGCCGAAGCGAACGGCCGTGAGCGAGTCGAGCGTAGGGCGGCTCTCGCCCGAGCCGTCCTCGGCGACGAACTCGACGAAGTGCCCCAGGTCGGCGCGGTAGAGGCGCGCGCTCGCCTCGGCGCGCACGCGCGCGGCGGTCTCGCGGTAGGCGGCTGCTTCGTCAGGCGACGAGACCTCGAACAGCTCGGCAGCGGCGAGCAGGGCACCGTGGTAGAGGCCGATGTCGTAGGTCACGAGCCCGCCGCGGAAGACGTTGTCTGCCCAGTCGCGGTCGTGCAGCGGCTTCGGCGGAAGCGCGCCGGGGCCGGCAGCGGCGGCGGCGCGGCTCAGCACGGCGCGCACCAGATCGCCCAGCCTCCTGCCCCCGACGCTCTCCTCCGCCAAGCCCGGGGTGCGCGTCCAGCGCGCGACGTCGCGCGCCAGGAGAGCGAAGTAGAAGGGCGAGTCGAAGTGATCCGGCCACCACTCGCCCTCCCTGGCGTGGTCCGAGGCCAGCGCCGGGTCGGCCGCCAGGCGCGCGCGCCAAGCCCGCTCGCCGGCGGGGCTGAAGAGCATCACGCCGCTGGGGGCCTCGCCGTCGTCGTGGACGCCGGGCGCCAGCGCCTCGAGCTGCTCGCGCGCCAGCTCCGGCCACAGCGGCAGCAGCGCCTGAACCGTCCAGTAGCTGTCGCGGAAGTAGGTGCGCGGCGGCACCGAGTAGCCGACTCCGGCCGCGAACGCCCCGCGACTGCTTCCCGGCAGGCGCTTGTAACAGGCCAGCGAGGCGTGCAGGCAGGCCGAGAAGAGCTCGTTCAGCTCGGGATCGGGCGAAGCGAACACGGTCGTGACGCGCCTCAGGTAGGCGCGGTGCGCGTCGAGGCTGCCTGCCACGCCGCGCCGGCGCAGCTCGGCCAGGGCGCCTTCGAGCTCGGCCTCGTCAGCACCCGCGGCGAGCCATGCGCCTGCCGGCCCGGGCGCGACGCGCCCTCCTCCAGACTCCTCGGCACCGACGCCACCGAGCTCGGCGTGCGACCAGGCCGCGAGCGAGCGCCACGCCCCTTCACCGCGCAGCAGGCGCGGCGGCGCATCGAACCCAGCCGGCACCGCCCGTCCCGGGCTGAGCCGCAGCGCCTGAGCCTCGCCCTCGCTCTCGAAGACGATCGCCGGCAGCGACGGCAGGGCCGTGACGGCGAGCCGGCCCGCGGGCCACGCGAGCTCGATGCGGTTGGGGAGGATCCGTACCGCTGCGTCCGCGGGCACGGGCGGCTCGAACGCCACGGCGCCCACGCGTCCGCTGCCCCAGACGGCCACGTCCGAGACACCATGGCGCGTCACGGCGGCCTGCAGACGCTCGGTGCTCAGCGGCAGGCTGATCGAGCCGGCGCGGCCTACGAGAGAGCCGTCTGCCGCCACTTCGAGCAGGTCGCCGACCGCCGCCCCGAGCCTCGCCCCGGTCTTCATGAAGCGGCCAGTATACGCGCGGTCGGCCTATCGACCATGGCTGCGCCCGGAACTGGGTAGAGTTGCTGTGCAAGACGCTCGCACTGTTTCGCACTGCTCACTAGTTCGCCTGGCATTGCCGTGGCGAACGCCGCACGCCGGGACCTACCCGGACGATTGGAGGCAGGATGTCGACGATACGCAAGCTGTCAGGCCGCCTGATGCTGGCCCTACTCGCGCTGACCGCGCTCTCGCCCGCTCTCGCCCAGACCGAGCTGCGCATCACCTGGTACGACGACGGCAACGAAGGCGCCGTCATGCGCGACCTGCTCGACCGCTTCGAGGCGGCCAACCCTGATATCAGAGTCGTGCTCGACACAGTTCCTTACGCCGCGGGCATCCTGCAGTCCCTGCCCCTTCAACTCGCCTCCGGCGACGGCCCCGACCTCGCGCGCGTCACCAACCTGGGCGGCCTGGCCGAGTACTTCCTCGACCTGCGCCCCCACCTGAGCGACCCCGCCTACTGGGAGACGAACTTCGGGCCGTTCCTCGACTGGATGCGCCCCGCCGGCTCCACCGCCATCCCCGGCTTCATGACGCAGCTGACCGTCACCGGGCCGTTCATCAACGCGACGCTGTTCGAGCAGGCCGGGGTCGAGATCCCGAACGAGCAGATGTCGTGGGAGCGCTGGGCCGATCTCACCCGCCAGGTGGCGCAAGCGACGGGCACGCCTTACGCGATGGTGATGGACCGCACCGGCCACCGCCTCGCCGGCCCCGCCATCAGCAACGGCGCCGCGATCTTCGACGAGGAAGGCAACGTCGTCATCGACGACAACGGCATGCGCAGCATGATGCAGCTCATGATCGACTGGCACGCCGACGGCACCATGAACCCCGACGTGTGGATCGGCAACGCCGGCACCTACGCCGCCGGCAACGAGTTCTTCGTCAACGGCCAGGTCGTGCTGTACATGTCCGGCAGCTGGCAGGTCGGTCAGTTCAACAACCTGATCGGCGATGCGTTCGACTGGCAGGTCATCCCCAACCCCTGCGGCCCCGAGGCCTGCACGGGCATGCCCGGCGGTGCCGCTCTGGTCGGCATCGCCGACACCGATCACCCTGCCGAGGTCGCCAGGCTGATGGAGTACCTGGTGCAAGAGGACGTCCTCGCCGAGTTCTACGGCCGCACGCTGTTCATCCCCGGCCACCTCGGCCTGGCCGCCAGCGGCGTCGACTTCGCCACCGACTCGGCCTCCGCCAGCGACGCCCTGAGCATGTTCGCCTCTCAGGTCGGCGAGCTCGCTCCCGTCGCCTACGACCTGCAGGCGTACCCGTACAACACCTTCGTGTTCAACGCCATGCGCGACCGCCTGACCCAGGTGTTCGTCGGCGAGCTGACCTTGGATGAGGCGCTCGTGCGCATGCAGGACGACATCGACGAAGGCATCCGCGAAGCCGGCCAGTAACGGCCGGTTGCTGGCGAGGACAGAGGATGACGCCACCGCGCGCCCCGCGCAGCCGCGCCGCTTCGACCGCTAGCCAGGACATCTGATGAGTGGAGAGCCGCCGGAGCTGACGCCTCGGCGGCTCTCTTGGCTGGGTTGGCTCGGCGAGGCTCTCATGGCCGTCTACTCGGCGGCCATGAACCTCGTCGGCGTCGTGATGGAGCCGCTACAGCGCCTGCTCGGCGTCAAGCGGATGCCTTATGTCTTCTTGCTGCCGAACCTGTTCGTGTTCGGCCTGTTCGTGCTCTTCCCGATGGCCCTGAACGCCTACTTCTCGCTGACGGGCGGCACCAACCTCTACCCGCAGGACAGGCCCTTCGTCGGCACCGCCAACTTCGAGCGGCTGTTCGACTGCCAGGACTTCAGCAACCCCAACTCCTGCGCCGAGGACCGCTTCTGGCGCGCGGCGCGCAACACCGGGGTGTTCGTGCTGTTCCAGGTCGGCGGCATGGTCGTGATCTCGCTGCTGACGGCGTTGGTGCTCAACCGCAAGCTGGTGGCGCGCGGCTTCTTCAGGAGCGTCTACTTCTACCCCGTGCTGCTCTCCCCCGTCGTGGTGGCGCTGATCTGGAAGTGGATCTTGCAGCGCGACGGGGTCCTCAACGCGATCCTGATCGCACTCGGCCAGGAGCCGATCCAGTTCCTGCTCAACGGCACCTGGGCGATGACCTGGGTGATCCTGGTGAGCATCTGGGCCCACATGGGCTTCTTCACGCTGATCCTGCTCGCCGGGCTGCAGAGCATCCCTGGCGAGCTGTACGACGCCGCCTCGATAGACGGCGCCTCCGGCGGTCAGACCTTCAGGCGGGTGACCATGCCGCTCTTGATGCCGACGATGATGGTCGTGCTCGTCCTCGCCCTGATCCGCGCAGTGCAGATGTTCGACGAGGTCTACGTCCTCACCGGCGGCGGGCCCGGCACCGCGACGATGCTGATGGTGCAGTACATCTACACCACCGGCTTCGCCAGCCAGGTCCAGCGCTTCGGGCTGGCGGCAGCGGCCAGCGTCACGCTCGGCGTCGTTCTGCTGATCGCGACCCTGCTGCAGCTGCGGCTCGGCAGGCGCAGCGAGGGGCATCTCGCATGAGCGCGGTGTCCACCTTCCTCAGCCGCCGCCGCGGCCGGCGCAGGGCCGACGTCAGCGACATCCTCGCCTACCTCTACCTCGGCGCCGGGGTGATCGTGATGTTCGGGCCGGTCGCGTGGCTGGTGCTGTCTTCGTTCAAGACTCAGGCCGGCCTGCTCGAGTTCCCGCCGAGCCTGCTGCCGCGCTCGCAGGTGACGGTGGCGGTCGAGGGCTACGCGCAGCCGCTGCCGCTGTTCGACGTGACCATGGACGACGGCAGCGTCAGGCGCATGGCACAGGTGAGGCGCGTCGGGATCGAGAGCCAGCTGGTCGACCCGCAGGATCCCGGCGAGATCGTGCGCGTCCCCATCAGCCGACGCACCGAGGTGCGCGAGCTGCGCCTGGCGTGGTCGAACTACACCGAGCCGCTGCGTAGCTTCAACTTCCTTACCTATCTGAAGAATAGCGTCGTGGTGACCGTGGTGGCGACGCTGATAACGCTGCTGATCAACAGCATGGCTGCCTTCGCGCTCAGCAAGTACAGGTTCAGGGGCAGCCGCACCATCTTCGTGGTGATCCTCGCCACGCTGATGATCCCCATCAGCGTCATCCTCGTGCCCGTCTACCTGGTGATCACCGAGATCGGCTGGGTCAACAACCTCTGGGGCGTGATCATCCCCGGCGCCGCCACCCCGACCGGCGTGTTCCTGCTGCGCCAGTACATGCTGACGATCCCCGACGACCTGCTCGACGCCGGCCGCATCGACGGCGCGTCGGAGTGGCGCATCTACTGGCAGGTGATCCTGCCGCTGGCGGCGCCGGCTCTGGCGGTTCTCGCCATCTTCTCGGTCATGTGGCGCTGGAACGACTTCCTGTGGCCGCTCATCGTCCTGACCCGCAGCGAGTTCTTCACCCTGCAGGTGGGCCTCAACGCCTTCCAGGGCGAGCTGCAGGTGCAGTGGCACTACGTGCTGGCGATGACCGTGCTCACGCTGCTCCCGATCACGCTCGTGTTCTCCTTCCTGCAGCGCTTCATCACCGCCGGCATCGCCTCGACCGGGGTCAAGGGCTAGCGCTCTGACGGCTCGGCGCGGCTGCGCCGAGCGCTTAATGAACCACCCAGACGACTCTTAACTCACTTGGTACCGATGGTTCTCATAGCCGCGGGCGGCATCCTCCCGTCAGAACGCCACACGAGAGGAGGTGAGCCGCTACCGCACAGGCACGTCCCACACGTCTCAAAGGCGCGGCCAGACCCACGCGCCGAAGTCGAAGGTCCCAGGGTCTTGAGGAGTAACCATGAGGAGTAACCAGATGTCGAGAACCATGTTCAACGCTCGTAACCGCCTGCTCGGTCTAGCCCTCATCGTGTCGTTGGCCGTCGCAACGGCCTTGGCTCAGGACGCGATCAACCGCGACGCCTCGGGCGTCAACCTCGCGACCGGCGAAGCCGGCACGTTCCTCGTCGACGCCGCCGGCATGGCGCTTTACCTCTTCGTGCCTGACGCCCAGGGCGCCAGCACCTGTTACGACGACTGCGCCACGACGTGGCCGCCCTTCATCGTCACCTCGGCCGACCTGCCGACCGCCGGCGAAGGCGTGGACGCCAACCTGCTCGGCACGACCGCTCGCGACGACGGCTCGATGCAGCTGACCTACAACGGTTGGCCCCTGTACTACTTCGCCAGCGACACCGTCGCTGGCTTCACCAACGGTCAGGGTATGGGCGGCAACTGGTTCCTCGTCTCCGACGTAGGCGAAGCGATCGGCGCGGCCGAGTAACGACCCGCGCTTCGGTCGCCTGGCAAGCGCACGGCGAAGGCCAGGCTGACCGAGACCTAGATCGGCCCCGGCTGCCGGCCGGGCCAGGCTTGAGCGGCGGACATGAAGTCCGCCGCTCGCCGTAAAGAACGACAGCCCCAAGAACGGAGCCGCTCAGGCGGCGGGCGACATGCATCCCGCCGTTCGCGGTAGGCAACTGCCATCAGGGAGGTGGTAACGGATGAGCGCATCTACCTCGAGCGTCAAGTATCATCAGGTCCGATCTTTCATGCAAAGCACACGTTCACTAACTCCTGTCTGTCAGGACGTGTGGATCGCGACAAGCCGGCACTACCAGACGGCGTCGACGGTCATCGCACGCGGTGGCCGCGCGCTGCTGGTCGATCCGGCCTGGGACGCCGACGAGCTCGAGGCCTTGGCCGCCAGCGTCGCCTCGCTCGGCCTGAAGGTCGCCTGTGGGTTCCATACGCACGCCCACCACGACCACCTGCTGTGGCATCCGGCGCTAGGCGTCGACGTGCCGAGGTGGGCGAACGCCACCACCTGCGACGCCGTCAAGGACAACCGCGAAGAGCTCTTCACCAGCCTCGGGCCCGAGCTGCAGGCGGCAGTCGGTGACCTGTTCGCCGACGTCAAGCCCTTGAGCGGCTCGGTCATCCCGCTGCCCTTCGGTGACGGCGGGCCGCACGAGGAGATGGCCGTCATCGAGCACGACGGGCACGCCGAGGGCCACTCTGCGCTGTGGCTGCCCGAGCGCGGCCTGCTCATCGCGGGCGACATGCTCAGCGACCTGGAGCTGCCCCTCGCGTTCAACCCGGGAGGGCTCGAGTCGTACCTCGAGGCTCTGGATCGTCTCGAGCACTACGTGGAGCTCGCCGACTACCTGATCACCGGTCACGGGACCCCCACCGACAGGCCGCGACAGCGCCTCGACGCCGACCGCAGGGTCCTCAACGCGCTCCTGGACGGCCGTGAGATCGACGACCCGCGCCGCGCCTCCCCCGGCGGCGAGGAAGCTTACCAGCAGCTCAAGTCGCTAGCCGCACTGCACCGCGCCTCGGCTTGAGCGACGGCGGCGCGGCAGGCGGCCCGGAGGGCGGCAGCCAGGCGCTGACGCCTCGGGCACTCGACCGGCGCGTGAAGCGCTGGCTACTGGGCGCGCCGTTCGGCTGCTTCGTGCAGTGCCCGGCCGGCTTGGAGCGTACGCTCGCCGCGGAGTTGACCGCCTTGGGCCTCGGCCAGGCGGTGGAGATCGAGATGGGCGGGGTCTCGGTCCTGCTCTCCCCGGTCGAGATCGCCCGCGCCAACTTGGAGCTGCGCTGCGCCACGCGCGTGCTGTTGCGGCTCGACGAGTTCTACGCCGGCTCCAGCGAGGCCCTGTTCGACCACGTCAGGCGCGTGCCGTGGGAGGTACAGCTCGGTTTCCAGGGCGAGTACCGGCTGAACCTGACCTCCAGGCTCTCGAAGCTGCAGGCGGGCGACGCGGTGGAGCGCACGATCTCGCTGGCGATCGCCAGGCGGTTGGCAGATGTGGGGCAAGACGCCTCGGCCAGGGGTGAGACGCCTTCGTCAGTCGCATCGTCGGGCGCTCCCGCATCGGGCACGTCGGCGCTGGAGTTCTCGTTCCGTCTCTACAACGACCGCTGCTACGCCAGCCTGAACACCAGCGGCGAGCCGCTGCATCGCCGCGGCACCAGGCGTCACATCGGCGAGGCTCCCCTGCGCGAGTCGCTCGCCGCCGCGCTGGCGCTGACCGGCTACCGCGGTCAGGACGTCGTGCTAGACCCGTTCTGCGGCAGCGGCACGGTGCTGATCGAGACCAGCGACCTCGTCGACGGCCGCCTCCCCGGCCGGAACCGCGGCTTCGCCTTCCGGCAAGCGGCCTGGTTCAGGCAGGGCATGTGGAACGAGGCGCTGAGGCAGGCCATGGGTACGGCGGCGCCACCCAAGGCGGTCAGGGTCGTCGGTTGCGACATCGACGCAGCCGCCCTAGCCGCCGCGCGGCGCAACCTGTCCTCGCTATCCTCGCCCGACTACGCCGGAGTCGAGCTGCTCACAGCCGACAGCGCGCGCATCGACCTCGACGAGTTCCAGCACGGCAGGCGAGGGCTGCTGCTCAGCAACCTCCCCTACGGTGTCCGCCTCGCCGATCGGTCTCGCGCTGCCGCCGTGATCGAGGCGTTCCTGGAGCGCTGCGAGGCCGCGTCGAGCGAGTGGGATTTCGTGTTCCTTACACAGCACCCAGCAGCGTTCCAGGGGCGCAGCCGAACCAGGGTGTCGAGCATGACGGCGGTCAACAACGGCGGCCTGCGGGTTCACATGGTCAGCGGGAGCATCGGCGGCGCCTGACGAGAAGGCGGGCCCGCAGGGCGCGTTCGGTGTGCCCTGGACCGGACCAGGGCTTCGGTGTGCATTGGACCAGGCTTCGCTTTGCGCTGGACCAGAGCGCCCCGTCTCGACATCGTCGGCCTTTACATCGTCAGCCTTTGCGCTCCAAGTCGCCTTCGGCGCCGGGCCAGTTGCGGTCCGTGCCGGCTTCGGGAGCCGGGTAGGCGTACTCGTTGGCAGGCTGCTGGCCGCTGTCCACCGGAGCCGTCGCGCCCCGCTCACGAGGCGTCGTCACCGGATCACGCCAGCCGCCGATGCGGGCGCCGCCGTCCTCGGCGATCTCCTTGAAGCGGCGCAGGTCGCCTCGTATGCGGCCGTTCACGACCCCCAGCCAGGTGCCGATGTTCTCCATCACCCCTTCGGGCTCGTACTCGATGTGCAGGTTGATCCTCGAGGTGTGCTCGTTCACCTTGTCGAAGGTGACCAGACCGTCGTTCTTGGTCCCAGACGTGCTGACCCACGCGATCCTCTCGTCGAGCACCTCCTCCGTGATGCGCGCGTCCCACTCCTCGACGCGGCCACCGATCTCCGCCTTCCAGTGCAGGGTGTCATCGCCCGTGCGACGGACCTCCTCGACGCCCTCCATGAACCCGGGGAAGCGCTCGAAGTCGCTGAACAGCACGAAGGCCTCGCGCACAGGTACCTCGACCTCTATCGATTCGCTGAAGCTAGCCACGGCATCAGCCTCCTTCCTGACGCGCCGAGGTTAGCCGCGCTGCGCATGGGAAAGCTGCGTAGCGGCTGAGGTTCGTGTGCGAATCCTGTGACGTTCTTGTGAGTCTCGCGTCAGCGGCGCGCGACTACTGTTGGCCCATGCGCACGGCACACGACCGCACCGCCATCCGCATCGGCGACCTGGTAACCGACGCCAAGGGCGGACCCATCATGCGCGTGGCTCGCGTCGAGGACTCGGTGGCGGTCTGCGTCTGGTGCGCCCGGCACAAGGTGATCGAGCGAGCCGTGACAACCGCCGCGCTCAGCCGCGTGGCTCCCGGCCGCCTGGTGCCGATCTGGGGCTATTGGGGTGACGCTTCCACTGCACGATCACAGTCCCAGCCAGAACCAGCGCGAACGCGCTGACCTGCTTCCAACCCAAGGGCTCGCCGAGGAAGAGGTAGGCGAGGACAGCGATCTGCACGAGCATCGTGTTGTTGATCAGGCTCGACTCGACGGCCGTGAGGCGGCGCAGCGTAGCGTTCCAGAGCGTGAACGCGAACGCGGTGTTCACCAGCGCCAACCACGCGACGATGCCCCAGCTCTGCAGCGACAGCGGCGGCAGGCCCTGCGTCAGCGTCCCGGTAGAGACCAGCAGCAGCGCGCCGAAGCCCATGCTGACCGAAGTGACGAGCAGCGGGTCGAGCCGGCCGCCGCGGTTGACGGAGCGACCGTAGAGAGAGGCGCCTGCGTTCGATAGCAGCCCGACGACCACCGCGATCCAGCCGGTAGCGGTGCCTGTCAGCCCCGCCAACGGCAGGAAGTAGAGCGCCACGCCGCCGACGACCAGCCCGACCCCGAACCACTGCCTGGGAACCAACCCCTCCGAGAGCACGAAAGTGCCCGCGAACGCGACCAGCAGTGGCGTCAGCGACAGCGACAACGTCACTGTCTGAGCCGGTAAGCCGGCCAGCGCCATGAACTGCGCGCCCTGAGTCAGCGCGTACATGACGACGCCGAGGCCGAGGAGCTTGAGCCAGGAGGCCCTTGGCAGCGCTCGTAGCTCCGCGCGCTTGCGAGGATCCGCGAGCAGGAACCCCCACAGCACGAAAGCCGCGAGCGCGTAGCGCAGGCCTGCGAACGTCAGGGCCGGCAAGTCCTCGAGCCCGTACTTGATGAGGACCCAGGACGTCGACCACAGGAACGTGACGAAGAGCGCCTGGAAGATCGCGGTCAGGTGGCCTGGTTGTCCGGTCGGTTGTTTGGCCTGTTGCTGCGTCATGCTTCGCCTCCGGGTTCGGTGGCACGCTCGCGCGTGCGCGTACCTACCCCCTCGAGGCTTCTATCCGATGAGGTGCGGGCCGTGCCCGGGTCCCTTGCTTGTCTCGGCTGCGAGCGCGCCTGCGGCGCGGTCGCGTCAGGGAGTCCGAGGACGACATTCTGTGGAGCTCGGTCCAGTCCCGGCGCTCTCGATGCTAGATGGCTGCCGGCGGAACCCTATCCACCCTTCGGTGCTGGGGGGAGTATAGCTGGTGCTGGTAGCGGTCCGCGTGGTCGCCATGGGCACCACGGCCGCTCTCGGTACTCTTGAGCATATGAGCAAGCCGCTGAGCATCGACGTCGTCGCCATCCAGTCGCAGGTCGTCTACGGCTGCGTCGGCAACACCGCCGCAGTTCCCGTGCTGCAGGCCGGGCTGCTTCAGGTCGCCCAGGTGCCGAGCATCATCCTGAGCAGCACGCCGGGCTACCCGTCGGTTCATGGCGGCGCCGTTCCCCTCGGTTGGTTCCGCGGCTGGCTGGACGACCTGATCGCCAACCGCGCCCTCTCGGAGCTCCAGGCAGTCCAGATCGGCTACCTGGGAGAGCCGGAGCAGGCGAGCGTGCTCAAAGACTGGCTGCTGCGCGTGCTGAAGCTGCGCCCCGAGGTCCTGATCGTCCTGGACCCGGTGCTGGGTGATCAGGACACAGGTATCTACACCCATCCAGGGCTGGTCGCCGGCTGGCATGAGCTCCTGTCTATGGCCAGCGGGCTCACGCCCAACGCCTTCGAGCTCGGCGTGCTGAGCGGCATGCCGGTCGACAGCAGCGATGAGGTGGTGACGGCGGCCCGGAGCCTGCTGAATGGCCGTCTCGAGTGGATCGTGGCCACCAGCGCCGCACCGCGGGAGTGGCCAGAGGGCGAGATGTGGTCGCTCATCGTCACACCCAACGAGGCGAGGCGGATCAGGCATGCGAGGGTCGACTCGCCGGTCAAGGGTACGGGCGACATGTTCACGGCGGGCATCACCCGCGGCCTGCTCGAGGGCAAGTCTCTCGAGGCCGCAGCAGCCGAGGCGGGCGAGCGGGTCGCCGTGGCGCTGCAGGACAGCGCCGCAGCGGACAGCGAGGAGCTGGTGATGCGGCGGCGGCTCTGGTGAAGACGGTCAGCTACGAGAGGTACGGCCAGCCGGATGTCCTCCACCTCACCGAGCTGCCCGTCCCGACCATCGGCACCGAGGACGTCCTGGTCCGCGTCAAGGCGGCTGCGCTCAACGCCTGGGATTGGGATCTGTTGAGGGGCCAGCCTCTGGTCAACCGCATCGGGGCCATGAGGCGGCCGCGGTACCGGGTGCTGGGCGCCGACGTCGCCGGGATCGTCGAGGCGGTGGGTGACAGCGTGACCAGGTTCGAGGCCGGCGACGAGGTGTTCGGCGACCTGAGCGCCAGCGGCTGGGGTGGTTACGCCGAGTACGTGCGGGCACCGGCAGCAGCGCTGAGGATCAAGCCTTCGTTCCTCTCCTTCGAGCAAGCAGCCGCCACCCCGCAGGCCGCGACCATGGCCTACCAGGGCCTGCAACTGGGTGGCGGAATCGAGTCTGGCGCCAACCTGCTGGTGAACGGCGCCGGCGGCGGCGTGGGGACCTTCGCCCTGCAGATGGCGAAGGCTCGCGGCGCCACCGTGACCGCCGTCGACAAGGCGGTGAAGCTCGCCCGACTTCTCGACCTCGGGGCCGACCGGGTCCTCGACTACCAGACCGAGGACTACACCCGCCTCGGCGACAGGTTCGACTTCATCCTCGACAACACCTCGGTAAGGCCCTTGGCCGACGTCGCGCGCGCTTTGGCTCCTGGCGGCAAGCACATCATCATCGGCGGCCCCATGATCCGGATACTCCAGAGCGTGTTCTTGTGGTCGTGGCGCTCGCGGCGGGCAGGAAAACAGATGCTCCTGCTGATGGCGCGCCCCAACCACGGCCTCGAAGAAGTGGTGGAGCTCATGAGGACGGGCGCCGTGAAGCCGGTCATCGATAGGGTCTTCGCCCTCGAGGAGGTTCCCGACGCGTTCCGCTACTTCGTGGCGGGGACGTTCTGCGGGAAGATCGTCGTCAGGGTCTCCTGATAGCCATGCTCGGCCGTCCGCCGCCGCGTACCATTGCGATCGCTATCGGCACCGCTACGCGACACGCTCTGATACGAACAGTGGCCGAGCCTATGTCCGGCATACGAGAGCCCTGGCCCTACGCCCGACGCAGAGCCTCTTAGGGGCGGGCACTAAGGCCCGAGCAGCCGCTTGGCCTTGTTGAGCAAGGTGCCGTCCGCCGCTTCCCGAATCGCTGGCCGCGCCCAACTAGGGAGCTCGCTTCGCCCGTAAGCCACGATGAGCGACGCAACCGGCGCCAGGACCTCGTCGAGCTCGGCTTCCACGCGGCACTCATCGACCCGCACGCGGCCGTGGTGAGCGGCGAACAATCGGTCGTACTCCTCTAGCACCGCCGCATGGGCCGTAGGCGAGAACGATCCGAGGTTGCGCAGGTCGGAGCTGCGGAAGCCCTTGCCGAGCAGGTTGTAGTCGAACATCAGCGCGGCCCGCTTGTCACGGCGCACGGCCAGGTTGGTCCAGAAGAAGTCGTTGTAGGTGAGCGTAAGAGGCACGGACGACAGCAGCTCGCCCAGCCTCTCGAGGCGTCTCGCGAGAAGCCGGAAGACTGCTGAGCCCTCAGGAAGCCGCTCGCAAAGCACGCTCAGGTTGGCTTCGGTGAGCGCGTCGTACTCGAAGTACATGCCGTCGAGCTCAGGCGCCGCAGGCCCGCTCTCGTGCAGCGCGAAGTACCAGTGGGCGAGCGCCCGCGCCACGTCGGTGTCGTTCAGGTCCTCCAACACGATGGTCGAGTGGCCGAGCGCCAGCGGTCTCACGGTCGGGACGCCGAGACGCGTCAACACGCGGTAGTTGACGATCTCGCGCCTGTGCTCCTGGCGTTCGAAGTGCTTGACGACGGCCGCGGCGCCGTCACAGACGCAGCGATAGACGTGCACCCCATCCTTGGACCGGATCGGACGGAGGTCTATGACCTCAGAGTCGCAGGTTTTACGCAGATCGTGCTCGATCAGCTCCCGTACGGTGTGAGGTGAGCCGCTCGACCTGAGCCCGAGTGTCTGGTCCGAGACTGCCATGGCGTTGGCCAGCGTAGCAGCCGCGGAAGCGCGTCTCGCCTGGTCGACCCCGTGATTGCCGCCACTCTTCCAGCGCTCCTGCAGAGCGTCGAACTCCTCGTCAGCGAGGCGCTGGCGATGCGGCGGGCGCTGCGCAGCTAAGGTATGTGTCGTGCGCAGTCTCTTCCGCGGTACGCGGCGCCTCGCCGCGCTGGTCTCCGCCGCGCTCCTACTCGTGGCTCCTGCCGCGAGCGGCAGCGGCACGGATCCCATCCCGCCGTACCGCGACCCGTCCCTCAGCGTCCAAGAGCGCGTGGACGACCTACTGGCCCGTATGGACCTCCCCGACAAGCTCGGCCAGATGACGCAGGCCGAGCGCAGCGTCATCTCGCCCGAACAGCTCGCTGAGCACCGCGTCGGCTCCGTGCTGTCCGGCGGCGGCTCCGCGCCCACCCCCAACACGCCGGAGGCGTGGGCCGACATGTACGACGCATACCAGGCAGCGGCCCTGGCCACGCCCCTCGGCATCCCGATGATCTACGGTGTCGACGCCGTGCACGGCCACAGCAACCTGGCGGGCGCCACGATCTTCCCTCACAACATCGGGCTCGGCGCCACACGCGATCCCGATCTGGTCGAGAGGATCGGTCGCGCGACCGCGCTGGAGGTGGCCGCCACCGGACCCACCTGGAACTTCGCGCCGTGCCTCTGCGTGGCTCGCGACGACCGCTGGGGCCGCACCTACGAGTCGTTCTCCGAGGATCCGGAGCTCGTAGCCGCCATGGCGCGCATCATCGTCGGCTACCAGGGCGAGGTCCTGGGCGCGGGGAGGGCGTCGGTCCTCGCCACCGCCAAGCACTACGTGGGAGACGGCGGTACCGAAGGCGGCGTCGATCAGGCCGACACCCGCATCAGCGAGGAGGAGCTGCGCACCATCCACCTGCTGCCGTTCGAGGCGGCTATCGAACTCGGCGTCGGCTCGGTCATGATCTCGTTCAGCAGCTTCGACGGCGAGAAGCTCCACGGCCACCACTACCTCATCACTGACGTGCTGAAGGGCGAGCTCGGCTTCAGCGGCTTCGTCGTCTCCGACTGGGCAGGCGTCGACCAGCTCGACGGCCTGGAGGGCTTCACGACCGCGGAGGTCGCCACGGCCATCAACGCCGGCGTGGACATGGTGATGGTGCCGCACGACTACGTCGGCTTCATCGCGCGGCTGCGCGAGGCCGTCGAGACCGGGCTGGTCCCCATGGAGCGCATCGACGATGCGGTCAGGCGCATCCTCACCAAGAAGCTCGAGCTGGGCCTGTTCGAGAGCCCTTATGCCGACCGGGAGCTGATCGAGCTGATCGGCTCCGACGAGCACCGTGCGCTGGCGCGCGAAGCGGTGGCGAAGTCGCTCGTGGTGCTCACGAACGACGGCATCCTGCCGCTGCGCGGTCTGTCTCGCGTGCTCGTCGTGGGCCCCAAGGCTGACGACGTCGGCGCCCAGGCGGGCGGCTGGACGCTGCAGTGGCAGGGCGTCTCCGGGACCATCCCTGGCGGCACTTCGATCCACCAGGCGATCAGGGACGCGATCGGCGCTGAGGTCGAGATCGTGCGCTCACCGTCGGCCGTCAATGTCGATGGCGACTTCGACGCCGCCATCGTCGTAGTCGGCGAGAGCGCGTACGCCGAGTACATGGGCGACCGGCCGGACGGTGTCGTGCTGCCTCGCGCTGACCGCACGGTGCTCTCCCGCGTCGAGGCCCTCGGCGTACCGACGGTCGTCGTGGTGATCTCGGGCCGCCCGATCGACTTAGGTGGCACGGAGGCGTGGGCGAACGCCGTGGTGGCGGCCTGGTTGCCGGGTAGCGAGGGTGCCGGAGTCACCGATGTGCTCTTCGGTCACGTCGAGCCGAGCGGCAGGCTGCCGATGAGCTGGCCGGCCACGCCGGAGCAGCAGCCGATCAACGTAGGGGACGGGCAAGTGCCGCTGTTCGAGTTCGGGCATGGCATAGACTCCTGGGACTGACAGCGAGACAGCACCCCTTGCTGAGAGCCGTCACTGACTAGATTCGTAGTGATGCGCCCGAGGAGATTCGAACTCCTGGCTTTCTGATCCGTAGTCAAACGCGCTATCCGGCCGGCGTTTGGGTTACCAGGCGGATGCCGACGATGAGGATCCTCGATGACCTAACCAAGGGCGATCTCACTACATCACCGACGGGTTCGGCGTGCTAGGTTACATGTAACCGAGGGAGATTGGCATATGGCCACGTCGAGCAGCTCCAAGTCGTCAAGGCAGAAGGTGCAAGAGCACCGCCGTAAGCTCCGCGCCCAGGGACTGCGCCCGATACAGATCTGGGTGCCCGATGTGCGCGCGGCGGCGTTCAAGTCGGAGGCGCACCGGCAGGCGCTTTTAGTGGCATCCAGTTCGCGGGCAGACGACGACCAGGCGTTCATAGACGCGGTTTCTGAACTGGACGAAGGGACTCCATCCGAGAGCGACAACGCTGGATGAGACGAGGCGAGATATGGACGATCGCCGGTGGCAAGGATTATGCGGGCAAACCGCGCCCCGCGGTCATCCTGCAAGAGAATAGCTTCGACGCCACCGCCTCAAGAACCGTCTGCGCGTTCACGACTGACCCTACCGATGCCCCGCTGATCAGACTTCCCGTGGAGCCCAATGAGCGCAACGGGCTAAGAGAGCCGTCCTGGTTGATGGTGGACAAGGTCACGACAGTGCCCAACTCCAAGTTGGGAAAGCGCATCGGGCAGTTGGACGCTGAGGACATAATCAGACTCAACCAGGCGTTGATCGTGTTTCTTGGCTTGGCGGCTTCCAGCAGAGCCGCGCGAACAGGCTCGTGATCGGCGCCACGATGCGTCACTAGCTGCCTCACTTGCGCGAGAAGCCGCCTCCTTGACCAGATACCCTTGAGCAGATACATAGTGCAAACGCGAAGGGCGCAGCCTCATGACTGCGCCCTGAATCTGGTGCGCCCGAGAAGATTCGAACTCCTGGCCTTCTGATCCGTAGTCAGACGCTCTATCCAGCTGAGCTACGGGCGCGTGGTCGTGAGCAGCGGACCGCGAGAGTCACCCTCACTGCCCGGCCGATAAGGATAGCACACGCTCTCGGCGCCCTTGCAAGCGCCTGTACCCGCCGTGCCGCCTTCAACCGTCGCGTATCGCGGCTCTGAGACCCGAGGTTAGACGCGCACGTCACGATGTTCAAAGCGCGCTCAGCCCCGCCGCCCTCGCCCTCATCGCCACTCACGACCACGCTGCTAGCCTTCGGCGATGCCCGACACATCGCTTTCGCGTCCCACGGCACGGCGCCGCGTCCAGTTCCGTCCCGCCTTTATGCTCCTGAGCCTGTCTCTCGCCCTGACCCCGCTCGCGACGGCCCAGGGCGTCGACTTCATGTACCTCGCCCAGCAGTACGGCGACAACGTGTTCAACATCCTGCACACCGAGATCATGAGCAGCACGATCCAGACCGCGGGCCCCTCCGCGGGGCAGTCGCGCGAGACAGCCTGGCCGGCGCACGTGACGGAGGCGAGCCTCCGCGATCACGTCTTCTCCATCGACGAGCTCATCGCCATGCGCTACGCCGATCACGATCGCATGCGCGCGCTGCTAAACGGCCAAACCATCACGGTGCAGGGGGTCGTGGAGCGCGCCCCGAGGGCGGACAGCTCGTTCCGGTTGGTCGACCCCTCGGACGGCGGCTACAACGTCTGGGCGTACTGGCAACAGCTCGACTTCGCGCTTCCCGAGCACGGCAGCGTCGTGATGCTGCAGGGCGTCGCGGAGATGGAGAGGCGTGGGTACCTGTCCGTACGGAACGGCGCGCTCGTAGACCGGCCGCTGCTCTCCCCCGCTGCGCAGGCTGCCGCCATGGCGCCGGCCGCTCCCGACTACGCGGCTCTGACCTTCACCAAGTCGCCAGCGGTGAGCGCGGCCCTCGCCGAGTCGCTGGGCGACATGCTGGCCGACTCGCTGGCCGAGGGCGTCACGCACGAGGACTTCGTCGCGGCCATCCGCGGCGGGCAGCTCCAGCGCGCGTTCGCCACGCTGCTGCAGCCGTACGGCTTCTCCGACACCAACCTGGCCGACGTCCTCGCCAGCCACCTGGTCATGAGCTGGCAGATCGCCAACGACCACCCGGAGGATGGGCCTAGGGAAGGCGTCATCGCCGTGCGCGACGAGGTCCGCGAGGCGCTCGCGAGCTCCGGCTGGGTGAGCGGCCTGACCGACGAGGAGAAGCACGCGTTCTCGGAGACCGTCGTGGTCGGCACCATGCTCGTCGTGGCTCGCTACATCCACGCGGTGGAGACGGCCGACAGGTCGCTCATGGAGGAGGCGGGCGAGGACGCTCGCGAGCTCGTCCTCGGTTACGGCGGCCCCGACCTGCGGGATTTCGAGCTCACCGAGCGAGGCTTCGTTCTGCGCTGATGGCGGTAGGCTACCTGCGTGACGGTTAGAGACGCCAGCGAGGGCGACCTGCCCGGCATAGCGGAGATCTACGCGCACCACGTCCTGCACAGCCGCGCGTCGTTCGAGGAGGTGGCGCCGGACGCCGTCGAGCTGGCCAAGCGGCGGCTCGCCGTGCTCAGCCTCGGCCTGCCTTACCTGGTTGCGGAGATCGGCGACAAGATCGGCGGCTTCGCCTACGCTAGCTCGTTCCGGCCGCGCGCCGCCTACCGCTTCACGGTCGAGGAGTCGGTCTACGTGGCCGAGGGCATGGCCGGCCGCGGCATCGGCACCGCCTTGCTCGCCGAGCTGATCGCCCGCTGTGAGGCGGGTAGCTGGCGGCAGATGGTCGCGGTCATCGGGGACGGGGCGACTCAATCGGTCGCCCTGCACGCCAAGCTAGGCTTCGTGGAAGCGGCGCGCCTCAAGGACGTAGGCTTCAAGCTGGGCGCGTGGGCGGACGTGGTGATCATGCAGCGCGCGCTGGGGCCCGGCGGTTCGGAGCCGCCCACCGCGGACGGGCGCTGACGAGATCGGTCCGAGAGAAGCAGCCGTGACGGAGGTCCTGTGAGAGTGACCGTGGTTAGTCCCGACACCGCGCACCGCGCAGACTGGGAGCGCCTGTACGCCGGCTACGCCGAGTTCTACCGAGTGCTGCAGACGCCGGAGATGCGCGAGCGCGTTTGGTCGTGGATCAATGATCCTCAGCACGAGGTCGAGTGCCTGCTGGCCGTCGACGACGCCGACGCGCCGGTGGGTCTCGCCCACTTCAGGGCTTTCGCTAGACCGCTCGCCGCCAGTACCGGCGGCTACCTCGACGACCTGTTCGTGGAGCCGGGGGCGCGCGGCAGCGGCGCGGCGCGAGCCCTGATCGCGGCTCTGGCGGAGGTCGCGCGCGAGCGCGGCTGGACCGTGATCCGCTGGATCACTGCCGAAGACAACTACAGGGCGAGGACCCTGTACGACAGAGTGGCGGCCCGCACCCCTTGGGTCACTTACGATCTGACACCGGAGGTATGACATGCCCGTCCCCGCAGAGCTCAAACTCCTGCTCGAGTCGTTCGACCGCAACTCGCGCGTGACCCGCGCGATCTTGAGCACGTTGACGATGGAGGATCTCGACTACGGCAAGGAGCAGGGCGGCTTCACCGTCGGACAGCACTTCGCCGACACCGTCGACTTCAGACCGGGTTGGTTGAATCGCGTATCCCCCCGCCACGCCGAGGGGATACCTGACGTCATCGACGATAAGTCCCCGACCTGGCTCGGCGTCTCGAGCATCGCAGAGCTGCAAGCCGCTCTGGATGCCGGCGACGCAGCCATCAAGGCGGCAGTGATCGACGCCGTCAACGAGGGTCGTAGCTTCGAGGCTGCTTACAAGTCGCACCCGGCGCACTTCCTGCAGCACTGCATCGTCCACGACTCCCACCACCGCGGTCAGATCCTCACCCTGCTGCGTCAGGCGGGGCGGCCGGCAGAGCTGCGGCAGCAGCTCGAGGACGAGACCTGGTCGGTCTGGCGCGAGTGACCTACCTGCACAACCCGTCGCCGCTGCACCATCGGCCACTCGACGAACGCGACGCCGAGATGTTCGCTCCGGCAGCCACCGACCGCGTGGCGCGGATCATGGCGCTGCGCTCGGAGGGCGCGTCGACCCCGCTGCGCGCGCTGGCCGGGCTCGCCGCCACGCTCGGAGTAGGCGCCTTGCACGTCAAGGACGAAGGGTTCCGCCTGGGACTCGGGAGCTTCAAGGCTCTCGGCGGCGCCTACGCGCTGATGGTGCTGGTGCTCGAGGAGGCCGCCAGGGCGCTCGGACGCCAGGTCGCCGACGAGGAACTGCTCTCCCATGAGGTCCGCGAGGTCGCCTCGAGGCTGACGTTCGCGTGCGCCACCGACGGCAACCACGGCCGGTCGGTGGCTCAGGGTGCGCGCTCGGTCGGCGCCAGGGCGGTGATCTTCGTTCACGCCGGGGTCAGCCAGGAACGCGCCGACGCGATAGCAGGGTTCGGCGCCGAGGTCAGGCGGGTCGACGGCGGTTACGACGACTCGGTGAGGGAGGCGGCCCGGGTCTCAGAAGGCCAGGGTTGGACCGTCATCTCCGACACCTCGTGGCCGGGTTACGAGCGCATCCCCGGGCTGGTCTCGCAGGGATACACGCTGCTGGTGCGCGAAGCCCTCGCGCAGCTGACCGAGCCGCCGACGCACGTCTTCTTGCAGGCGGGAGTCGGCGGGTTCGCGGCGGGTGTCGCGGGCCACCTGGCGCTGGTGTTGGGCGAGAGGCGGCCGCATGTGACAGTGGTCGAGCCCGAGCGCGCGGCGTGCGTCTACGCCAGCGCCGAGGCGGGGCGGCCGGTGACGGTGGACAGCTCGCAGTCGACGATCATGGCGATGCTCGAGTGCCATGAGCCTTCGCCGATCGCGCTGCGCGTGCTGGAGCGCGTCGCCGATGGCTTCATGCAGGTGGGCGAGACGGACGCGCCGAAAGCCATGCGGCTTCTCGCCGACCCTGTGGACGACGACCCGCCGGTGGTGGCGGGCGAGAGCGGCTGCGTGGGCCTGGCCGGACTTCTCCGGGTGATGAGCTACGCGCCGTTGGCCGAACGCCTCGGGCTCGGGCCTGGGGCGCGGGTCCTGCTCGTCAACACCGAGGGCGCCACCGATCCCGCGCTCTACCGGCAGATCGTCGGGCGCTCTCCCGAGAACGTTCTCGCCAGGGCGCTCTAGGACCGACGACCGGCGTCCTCATCGAGCTTGATGAGCACGACGCCGGCCAGGATGGCGAGCCCGCCCAGCAGCTGCACCGTCGCGGGCATCTCGCCCAGCAGCAGCCACGCCCACAACACGGCGAACAGGACCTCGCTCAGACCGACGAACGACGCCAGCTTCGAACCGAGACGCCGGTTGGCCATGATGCCGGCGGCGTAAGCGAAGGCTCCGGCGATCAAGCCGAGCGCGCCGACGAGCAGCCACCACGGCAGAGCCATGCCGGCCAGGCTGGCGTCGACGGCCCTCCACTCGAGCGGGAAGATCCCGACTGCGCCGACGACCACCAACACGACGGCGGCCACCACCAGCCCGCCGCTGGCGAGCGCGATGGGCGGCAGCGGCTGCCGGGCGCTGGCGGTCGACCGCACGGGCGCGGTCCTCGGCCGCGGCGAGGCCGGGCCGGCGAACATCATGTCCGACCGCGAGGGCGCGCTCGCCAACATCATGGCCGCCGCCGGCGCCGCACTTGGCGGACGCGACCCGGAGGGCGTGAGTGCCTGCCTCGGGCTCGCCGGGGCCAACATCTCCGGCGCCCGCGACTGGCTCGGGCCGCTGCTGCCCTTCGGCC
>CAYYOK010000030.1:0-29631 GCA_964473205.1 uncultured bacterium
ATGGAACCTCCATTCTCAAACCCAAAACAGTCTCAACACAAAAAGGACTCAAACAGCCCCCTCCGTGCGAGGCAGGTACTGTCTCGGGCGATCCGCCGTGTTGGGACCCTTCCGCTAGACTGGCGCCCCAAGCTCGAGGCCGCGTTCAGCGCCAACGCGACCGGAGAGGATCCCCATGGCAAGGTTCGATCCGTACCTCAACTTCGCAGGCAAATCCGCCGAGGCTATGCGGTTCTACGAGACCGTGTTCGGCGGCAAACTCGAGATCATCCGGTTCAGTGACTTCCCGGGCGGGGACGAGGGCGTGCCGGCATCCGAGCGCGATCTGGTCATGCACGCCTCGCTGTCGCTCGACGACGGCCGCCTGCTGATGGCCAGCGACGTGCCTTCGAGCATGGGCAACGTCACCAGCGGAAGCTCGACGCAGATCATGATCGGCGTCGAGAGCGCCGAGGAGGCTCGGCGCGTCTACTCAGCGCTGAGCGTGGGCGGTGAGGTACACATGGCGCTGGGCGAGACGCCGTTCGCCGAGCTGTACGCCAACTTCGCCGACCGCTACGGCATCCACTGGATGATCTACTTCGGTGGCAACAAGAGCCAGGAGGCCGGAGCCTAGAGCCATAGGCCTGGCCACGTTCGACACCTGGTTCCCGCTCCGCGCTAGTCCGGTCTCCTACCGTCTCGGCAGGAGACCGGCATCCCGTTGATAGTCGATCGCTCGGGCATCTACCACATATCTAGGGTGGCGTGTCAAGGTACGCCAACCCCTACTCCCTGAAATACCTGAGTCGTAAACTCCGGATTCGTGGCGTGGACGCGCGCTGGCGGTTGCCGGCGGGGCTCCATGGCGCCAACACAACGTTGTCGAAGGCGCCTGGCGGCGGACTCACTGCCGTCGGCGCGCCCCAGGCATCACTAAGGAGCTGGTAACGGATGCTCAGGAGACTCTTGCTCGTGGCCGTGCTGTGCCTGACCTACGCATCGGCGCAGAGCGCCGACAACCGCATCATCTCGCTGGCTGGCGACGTCACCGAGATCATCTTCGCGCTCGGTCAGGAAGACCAGCTCGTGGCCGTCGACGCCACCTCGGTCTTCCCCGCTGCCGCGGGCAGCCTGGACAACGTAGGTTTCGCCGGACGCCTCTCGGCCGAAGCGCTGATGGCCTTCGAGCCGACGCTCGTGATCGCGACGTCGGCGGCGCAGCCAGCGGCGGTCTTCGACCAGCTCCGCGCGGCCGGAGTCGAGGTCGTGTTCGTGGCCGAGGACCTGTCGATCACCACCCCTGTCGAGAACATCCGCACCGTGGCCGCTCTGGTCGGTGCCGTGGAGCAGGGCGAGGTCTTGGCAGCCGAGGTGCAAGCCAAGATCGATGAGGCGGTCGCGCGTGGCGCGGCTCTCGCTCAGAAGCCGCGCGTCTTGTTCCTCTACCTGGGCAGCGCGACCATGCAGTTCGCAGCGGGCGCCGACACTTCTTCTAACGTGATGATCGAAGCCGCTGGTGGCATCGACGCCGGCAAGGAGGTTGGGTTCGTCGGCAACACGCCGTTCACGACCGAGGCGCTGGTCACCTCCGCTCCCGAGGTCCTCATCGTCACCGACCGCGGCATCCGGGTACTGGGCAGCGTAGAAGGCGTCCTCGCCATCCCCGGCGTCTCCGAGACCCCGGCCGGCCAGAACGGCAACGTGCTCGTGTTCGAAGACCTCTACTTCCTCGGGCTCGGCCCGCGCACGGGTGACGCGCTGCTCGAGCTGGTCGACCGCCTGCTAGAGCTGCAGTGACCGAAGGCCTGGGCCGCCCGACCCTGAGAAGGGGTCGGGCGGCCTTCGCCGCGCTAGGCGTGCTGCTGGGACTGTCGCTCGTCGTGGCGCTCGGTTGGGGCACTGTGGCCGTCGGTCCTGGGCAGATCGTGGCGATCTTCCTCGCCAAGGCCGGTATCGCCGGCAACGGCACCGATGCTCCAGCGGCGTTCGGAGCCGCGTTCAGCACGCAGCAGCAGGCCGTGGTGTGGAACATCAGGCTGCCGCGCGTCCTGCTCGCCGCCGCGGCGGGCGCCGGATTGGCGCTGGCAGGAACCGCGCTGCAGGCGGTGTTCCGCAACCAGCTCGCCGACCCATCCCTGCTGGGCATCAGCGGAGGAGCGGCCACGGGCGTGCTCGTCGCCGTCATCGCCGGCGTAGCCGCCGTGGGTGGCGGCGTAACGGCCGGCGTGGCCCAAGCGGCGGCGGCGATGGTGGCTGCCGTGGCCGTCTCGCTGTGGCTCGAACGTTTCGCCAACCGGCACGGCCGCAGCGACGTCGTCACGCTGGTGCTCGCCGGCGTCGCCTTGCAGATGCTGCTGGCGGCCGTCAACACCGCGCTGGTGTTCGCTGCCAGGGTTCCAGGCCTTCAGGGCGCCGACTACTGGACGCTGGGCGGGCTCGGCGGCACCCTGTGGCTCGACGTCGCCATCGTGATGCCTGTCGTGGCGGTAGCCGGCGTGGCGCTGCTCTTTCTGGCGCCGAGGCTCAACCTGATCCTGCTAGGCGACGCCGAGGCGCGCCATCTGGGCGTGAACGTGAGGACCGCGAGGCTCTTGGCTCTGTCGCTGGCCGCTGGCATCAGCGGGGTGCTGGTCTCGACGTGTGGAACCATCGGCTTCGTCGCTCTGGTGGTGCCGCACCTCCTGCGCAGGTGGCTGGGGCCCGACAACCGGCGGTTGCTGCCCGCCAGCGCCCTGGGTGGAGCGGTGTTCGTCGTGCTCGCCGACGCGGTGGCGCGCAACCTGATCGTCCCGATGGAGCTGCCGCTGAGCATCCTCACCACTGTCGTCGGCGCACCGCTGCTCTTCTATCTGATCGACCGCGGGCGCAGGGCAGGCGCGTCTTGAGCGGCGCGGTGCTGACGGTCAGCGGCCTCGCCTGCCGCCTCGCGGGGCAGCGCCTGCTCGACGACGTCAGCTTCGAGGTGCAGCCGGGCACCCATACGGTCATCGCCGGGCCCAACGGCGCCGGCAAGTCGACGCTCCTCAAGGTCTTGGCCGGCGACGTCGGCTACGCACGCGGCCAGGTCCTGCTCGAAGGGCGCGAGCTGCGTTCGTGGTCCTTGCCACTGCTGGCCGAGCGCCGTGCGGTGATGCCCCAGGAGTCGCGCCTGACCTTCGCGTTCACCGTCGAGGAGGTCGTGGGCCTGGGCCGGCACCGGCTCTCGCTCAGCATGGGCGCCGCCGTCGACGCCTCTGTCGAGCGCGCCATGCGGGAGACCGACACGCTCCATCTGCGCCGGCGCCTGTTCCCCACGCTGTCGGGCGGCGAGAAGGCGCGCGTCACCTTCGCCAGGGTCCTGGCCCAGGAGTGCAGGCTGCTGCTCCTCGACGAGCCGACCGCCAGCCTCGATCCCAAGC
Organism: uncultured bacterium; assembly: GCA_964473205.1. Lineage (GTDB taxonomy): Bacteria > Deinococcota > Deinococci > Deinococcales > Trueperaceae > CAYMRL01. The sequence goes on from CAYYOK010000030.1 coordinate 3,381, forward strand.
ACCAGCATCTGCTGATGGGGCTGGTCCGCCGACTCGTCGACCAGGGCGCGAGCGTGGTGACCGTGCTGCACGACCTCAACCTCGCCGCCCTCTACGCCGACAGCCTCCTGCTGCTCAAGGGCGGCAAGACGCTGGCTCAAGGACCGACGTCCGAGGTGCTCACCAAGGAAGCCCTCGAGGAGGCGTTCGAGTCGCGGTTCGAGCTGGTCGAACGCGCCGGCCGCCCGCTGATCCTCTCCCTGCCGCACTGAGCCACCCGGGCTCGCCGCGGGCCCCGTCTTGCGCACCGCCTTAATCCCTAGTAATCTTCTATGGATTCATCCGCTGCTTCGCTCGCCGCCCAGGCTGCATCGCTCGGACGGCGGCTCAGATGATGCGGGACGCAGGTCGAGAGAGGGTGACTCGTGTTGCCAGACGAAACACGCACTTCATCGTGCGGCTCTGTGGTCGTCATCGCCAGGTCGGGTCCGGACAGGTTCCTGGCGCGCTGCACCTGCGGCTGCCTGCACCTGGTGTGGGACAACGCCTCCATCAGCCTGCTGGAGGCCGACCTCCAGCGGCTGATCGACAACCCGCCGCGGACCGACCAGGCGGTGTCGCAGCGGTTCGAGATGCGAGAGGACCCGTACGGCGGGTACCAGGTGTGGGCCGGCTCCGGCGGCCTGCGCGTGCCCGCCAGCGAGTGGCGCGAGATGGTCTCGCTGCTGAAGCGCGGCGCCGCGCCGAGCGGCGCCAGCGCCGCGGCGACCGTGGCGCTGCCGGCGCGGGCAGCAGCCGGCCTGGCGCAGCCAGCCGAGTTGCCCAACTGACGAAGCCGTCTGCCACGGGCCGGTCGCCCTCATAGGCGCCGCCCGCAGCAGCGCCCACCTCTTAGACACGCCAAACTCCCAGGGGAGCCTCCCATGTCAAGCAAGAACCGCCTGCTGGAAGTCAACCACCTCAAGGTCTACTTCGACACGGACGAGGGGGTCGTCAAGGCCGTCGACGACGTCTCGTTCCACATCGACAAGGGCGAGACGCTAGCCGTCGTGGGCGAGTCGGGCTCCGGCAAGTCGGTGACCTCGCTGGCGGTCATGCGCCTCCTGCCGACACCGCCGGCGCGCTTCGCCGGCGGCGAGATCAGGTTCGAGGGCCGCAACCTGATGAGGCTCAGCGAGCGCGAGATGCGCAAGATCCGCGGCAACGACATCTCGATGATCTTTCAGGAGCCGATGACCTCACTCAACCCCGTCTACACGGTCGGCGACCAGATCGCCGAGGCCATCGTGCTCCACCAGAACAGGACCTACCAGCAGGCGATGAAGCAGGCCATCGAGATGCTCGAGCTCGTCGAGGTGCCCGAGCCCGCCAAGCGCGTGCGCTACTACCCGCACCAGATGTCGGGCGGCCAGCGCCAGCGCGTGATGATCGCGATGGCTCTCTCCTGCAACCCCAGCCTGCTGATCGCCGACGAGCCGACCACCGCTCTCGACGTGATCATCCAGGCGCAGATCTTGGACCTGATCAAGAAGCTGCAGCGCGAGATCGGCGCCAGCGTCCTGTTCATCACCCACGACCTGGGTGTGGTGGCGGAGATCGCCGACCGCGTGGTCGTCATGCAGAAGGGCGAGGTAGTCGAGCAGGGCACTGCGATGGACGTCTTCACCAAGCCGCAGCACGTCTACACGCAGCGCCTGCTCGGAGCCGTGCCGCGCATCGACGCGCTCAAGCCGGCTCCGCAGATCAAGGCCGAGCCGAAGGTGCTGCTCGAGGTGCAGAGGATGCGCAAGTGGTTCCCGATCAAGGGCGGCATCCTCAGCCGGACCATCGGGCACGTGAAAGCGGTCAACGACTTCGACATCAAGCTCTATCAGGGCGAGGTGCTGGGACTGGTCGGGGAGTCGGGCTCGGGCAAGACGACGGCGGGCCGCGCCATCCTCCGGCTCATCGAGCCGACTTCGGGCGCGGTGCTGTTCGATGGCACCGACATAACGAAGCTCTCGGCGGCCGAGATGCGCGTCTACCGCCGCAGGATGCAGATCATCTTCCAGGATCCCTTCGCCAGCCTCAACCCGCGCATGACGATCGGCGACATCATCGGGGAGGCCCTCGTCATCCACAAGCTGTGCTCGACGCGCAGGGAGCGTGACCAGCGCGTCGCGCAACTACTGGAGCTGGTGCAGCTCGATCCCGAGCTGATGCGCAGGTACCCCCACGAGTTCTCCGGCGGCCAGCGGCAGCGCGTCGGCATCGCCCGCGCTTTGGCCGTCGAGCCGGACTTCATCGTGGCCGACGAATGTGTCTCTGCGCTCGACGTCTCGATCCGCCGCGACGCGCTCGACCTGCTCAAGGACCTCAGGACGCGCCTCGGCCTCACCCTGCTGTTCATCTCGCACGACCTCGCCGTCGTCGAGGACATCTCCGACCGCGTCGCCGTCATGTACAAGGGCGACATCGTCGAGGTCAGCAGCGCGCACAGCATCTACCGCGACCCGCAGGACGACTACACCAAGGCCCTGCTGGCGGCCGTGCCCATCCCAGATCCGACGATCACCAGGGAGCGCGTGCCGTGGGACGCCCAGGCTTACATGCGCCGGCGCGAGGAGCTCAGGGCGGACAACGTACTGGCGGCGTGAAGCGAAGCGGACTCGCGCCCTGACGCGAGTCCGCAATCACTCGAGCTGGTTACCTTCGACATGCACGTCCGCGCCGATTCGGTAGAGCATCGCCTGGCCGGCACGGTTATCCAAGAAGCGCGTGTTCGTCACACGACCCGACCCACGGTCGTAGAAGACGACGCCGCCTGCGCGGTTGCTAGTGACCATGGCGAGGTCGACCTCGACCCTGGCATCGTCGCTCACGCTGATCGCGAAGCCTTGGTTGTCCCTGATCTCCGCACCGCCGAGGGTCAAGGTGCTGAAGCCCGCGACGTAGATCCCGTCGGTCCTCGTCGTGGCGTAGGTACCGCCTTGGATCGTCAGCCGGCTCGAGTCGACGGCCGTGATGGAACCCAGGTTGCCTGAGACCGCCGCATCGATCATGATCGTCACGGCCTGATCACCCAAGTAGACGCTGGCGATCGAGCCGTTGCCTCTGATCTCGACGCCCCTGAGCTCTAGTCGCCCGTTACCGAACACCTCGATCCCACCACCAGGGTTGTCCACGAACGCATCGCCGGCACTGAGCATGACCGCGTCGTCCTCCACGAGCAAGGCGGCGCGATCGAAGCCGTCGGCCTCGATGTAGCCGCCGTTGTTGGCGAACAGGTTGTTCTCGCTGATCACGTTGGCCTCGCCATAGAGCGAGATCACGTACCTCGGGCTGTCGACGAAGGTGTTGTCTCTCAGCGTCACGCGCGCCGTGTCCCCGATGCGCACGCCGTCGGAGCCGGTCCGCCCCGAGTCCGGCGACGCCCCATTGTTCGACAGGGTCGTGTCGGCGACCAGCGCCGTCGCGGCGCCACGCAGGATGAGACCGGAGGCGGGGTGGTCCCTGATCGTGCTGCCGTGGAGCTGGAGCCGGCCGTTGCCCTCGACGAACACGCCGTTGAGGTTCCCGACGAACATCGTGCCCAGGACCTCGACGGTCGCGTCGTCAGTGGCCTCCAGTGCTGCGAGCCTGTTGTCGCCGAAGACCGAGTCGACAACGGTCACGACCGAGGACCCAGTCACGAAGAGGCCGCTTCCCCTCCCGTAGCGCCTCCCGTCCTCGACGGGACCGAGACGGGCTCTCGTCAAGGCGCTGCGCACTACCTCCAGGCGGCCATCGAGGACCCTGATGAGGTCGAGACCGTCACCTGAGTCGCGCGTCCCGTCGCTTCGTATCGTGCCCGAGACGACCCCGTCGAAGTGGATGCCTTCGACGCGAACCGTCGCTCCTTCCGTGACGATGATGCCAGCCTCCGCCCAGCGGACCCGGATCACGGATGTCGGCGCCGGGATGCTCCCCGAACCCTGGCCAGTCGCGAGCTCCTCCTCCCACGCCGCGCCGATCAGCGTCAGGTCGCGCGACACGATCAGGGGCTCGTCGAGAAGGAAGTTGGCGGCGGACAGGGTGTACGCCCCGCCCGCCGCCACGGCTGCCCGCAGCTCCTCGACCGTCTCTATCCCGACCGTCTCTATCACGACCGTCTCTATCCCGACCGTCTCTATCTCTGTCTCCATCTCTATCGTCGAGCCGGTCGTCGCGCTCTGTCCGGTCGCGAGGTTCGCGACCAGAAGCGCCAGCACCGCGAGCGCACGCGCGAGCGAGACCGAAAGCGTCCCAGGAGTAGCGGAGAGCCCTGCCGATCTCACGGCCAGGTGACCCCGTACTGCCCGTCGACGAGCACCGCGACGGCGAAGGCATCGTCCAGGCTCATGCGCGGCAGCCAGATGTTCGAGTCGACGCTCAGGTCGGTGCCGATGAGGTTCCAGCCGAAGAAGCTGCGGACGTGGTTGTACCAGGCGTCCACCACCTGCACCTCGGCCTCGGCGGCGTTGCGGTCGATGACGTTGCGGCTGGAGTAGAGCGCGCCCCACTGAGGCGAGATGTCGAAGGCGATCTCCAGCGCGACGTTGTCCCAAGGCTCGGCGACGTACTCGGCCCAGTCCTCGAAGTCCCTGAGGCTCATCTTGGTGTTGAACTCGAGGTAGTCGGCCTGCGCGTTGCCGGCGATGACGTTGCCGACGATGATCAGGTCGTCGGCGCGCTTGGCGTTGTCGATGCCGTAGTTGTCGTTGTAGGCGAAGACGTTGTTGGTCATCGAGACCTTGGTGCCGCTCTCGAGGATCACGCTCGAGCCGCCGAAAGTGCCGAAGGCGTCGTGCTTCTCGTTGAACACGCTGACGTTGTTGCTGAACTCAAAGCTGGGCATGTCGGCCGGGTCGCTGGCTGCGATGGCGGTGCCGAGGTGGAAGCCGGCGCCCGTGTTGTTGACGGCGACGTTGTTCGTGACCGTCACCTGCGCGGCGGCGCCCGGCTGGAGCGAGATCGCGCCCTGCGTCGGGGCCGTGTTGACGACGAGGACGTTACGCACGACGACGGTGCTGCTGATGCCGGTGCGGATGCGCAGGCCGCCGCTCTCAGGCGTCGGCGTGTGCTGAGGCGTGCCGAGGCGGATGATGCGCGACTGGTCGTCGCCGGCGTAGTAGTTGCGGCCTGAGCTGTCGAAGACGATCCCGTCGACGACCACGGTGTGCACCGTGTCCTCGCCGCGCGCCGCCATCAGCCGCGTCGCGAAGGCCGAGGTGTCGATGGTCAGCAGGTAATCGGTCGAGAAGTTGGGCGAGTTGTGGACGCCGGTGAAGACGGTGCGGTGCGCGCCCCACGGGTCGCGGCTGCCGAAGTCGGGGCTGTAGCCGCCGTAGATCTCGACCGGGATCTCGATCAGGGTGGCGCCGGCGTCGGCGCGGCCGGTGTAGGTGCCGCCGGTGATGCACACGACGTCGCCCGGCACCAGGTCCGTGACGATGTTGCCGAGGTCGCGCGCCGGGCGCTCGAGCGAGGCTGCGCGTCCGCTGCCGGCCTCGCTGACGTACTTGGTGCACTCCTGTGCGACTGCGACGGCCGAGGTCAGCGCCAGAGCCACGAGCGCGACCACCAGGCGTCGGATCCTCGAAACGGTGCGATCTGAACGGGGTTGAACCTTGGACATCGTTTGCCTCCTGTGGCGATGGGCGTTCGCGCCTGAGTCGATGCTCTCCGGTCGGCGTTTCATCCGCGTTGCACCCTCGGGCCCGTGGCGTCGGGTTCGACCGAGCTGCGCTCGAAGTCCTGCAGGACCTCGTCGATGTACGCCCAGGCCGCGACCCAGGTCTCGAACTCGATGACCTCGCTGCGCCCGAGGTCCCTCAGGACGACGCGCGGCCTGCCGTCGACGCCTATGAGGCGCAGCAGGTAGCCGCCGATGTAGGTCTCTCGTGGCACGCGCCCAAGTTAGAGACCGAGGCGTTGCGGTGGCGTTTCAGCCCTGGGAAAGCCTGCTCGGTTGCGCCGATCAGCGGCGGCAGGCGGGGTCGCTCGGCCGCCCCGGTCAGCGGCCGCGGCCGGCGCGCGACCTCAGCGGGCGAACGGCAGCTCGGCGAGCAGCGCGGCGAGCAGCGAGTCGTCGGTCTCCGGCGCCGCCTCCCCCAGCGACGGCAGGAGCTCGCGCGCCTTGCGGCGTTGGCTCGGCGTCGCGAGCGAGTGGCTCATCAGGGCGCTGAGCACGCGCCCGGCCGGGCCGTCGTGCGAGGTCCTCAGCAGAGCCTCGGCGTAGCTGGGCAGCACCTGCAGCACCCTCGGCACGGCGTCGATCTCGATGGCGGTCGCCAGCGCCGGCTCCAAGAACTCGAAGGCGTCGACCGCCCTCGACTCGAGCAGCCGGATGTCGGCGAGGTTCTTGAGGGTGATGATGATGCCGAGCCGGTCGTTGCTGCGCTCTTTCATCGCCAGCGACTCAAGGCCCATGCGCTCGGCCTCCTCGAGGCGGCCGAGCATGCCGTACAGCACCACCAGGTTGTTCTTCACGGCCGAGATCCCGCGCGTGAATTGGATGCGCTCGAAAGCCGCCAGGCTCTCCTCGTAGTACCTGGAGGCCGTCTCGGTGTCGCCCTGAGCGTCGGCGATGTAGCCGAGGTTGTTGAGAGCGATGGCCTTCGAGAGCTCGTCGCCGGAGGCTTCGAACAGCTCGACGCAGCGCTCGAACCCCGCCGTAGCGGCACCGAACTCCTCGCGCACGGCGTGCATCGACGAGAGCGAGTTGAGCGTGTTGGCCAGCTCCTGCGGGTCCTCCAGACCCTCGAGCAGCTCGATCGCCGCGCGGTAGGAGGCCTGCGCCTCCTCGTAGAGACCGAGCATCTGCTGCGCGTCGCCGCGGTAGCGCAGCGCCATCGAGGTATGCGCCGGCAGCTCGTGCCGCCGCGCGAGCGCCAGCGCGTCCTCCGCGTGCCGGCCGGCGTCTTGCAGCTGACCGCGCTCGCGCGCCATGTTGGCCAGCGCGAGAACGAGGATGCAGCGCAGGTTCACCTCGCTCCGCGACGGCGAGCCACCGAGGCCCGCGATCGTCTGCTCGGCGATGTCGGTGCCGCGCTGGTAGAAGCCGAGCGTGTTGTAGAACGCCATCAGGCTGTCTGCCACCTCGGCCATGCTCGCGTGGCGGCCCGTTGCGAGAAGCCTGAACCACGCCTGCTCCAAGTTCGCGCTGTCCGGCTCGAGCTCGCGCCAGGAGAAGCCCGTGCCGTCGTCGGCACCCTCGGGCTGGCGCGGCTCGGCGCCGCCGTCGCGCTTGCGCCTGTCGCGGACCCGCTGGGCCTGGCGGCCGGGATCGTAGCGCTCGAGCAGGGCGCGGTAGTGCTCGGCATGGGCGTCGAGCGCGGCGCCGAGCCGCTTCGGGTCGGAGCTGAGCCTGCGGTAGGCGTACTGCAAGACGAGAGGGTGGCTGGCGAGGCGGCCGGACGCGCTGCGGCTCACCAGCGACTGGTTGACGAGGCTCAGCAGGATCGGCAGCCCGACACCGGTCACGGCCTCGCCCGCCTCCAGGCTCAGCCCGCCGCGGAACACGGAGAGCCGCGTCAGCGCCGAGCGCTTGGCCTCGCTCAGGTCGTCCCAGGTGCGGTCGAGCAGGGTCGCGATGCTGCGGTGGCGTTCGGGCAGGTCGACGGCGTCCGAGCTGAGCAGGCCGAGATCGCCCTCGAGCTCGGCGGCGATGCGCGCCACCGGCACGGCCCGCACCCAGGCGGCGGCGAGCTCGAGGGCCAGGGGCAGCCCGTCTACCTGACGGCAGATGCGCGCGATGTCGGCCAGCTCGCCCGCGTCGAACGACTTGAGCGGCGCCACCCGGCGGGCAGCGGACACGAACAGCTCTACCGCCGCGCTGCCGTCCGCGGTGACTGCCGACTCGTCCTCCGGCAGGTCCAAGCCGCGGAGGTCGAACAGCCACTCGCCGCTGAGCTGCAGCGCGACGCGCGAGGCCGCCACGACGCGCAGCTCGGGAGCCGAGGCCAGCGCCCTGGCCACGAACGGCGCGAGGTCGGGAAGCTGCTCGAGGTTGTCGAGCAGCAGCAGGGTCTGCTTGTCGACCAGGTGAGCGAGCAGCGCCTCGCCCAGTTCTTGCTGCGCGTAGGGCTCGACGGCCAGAGCGTGGGCGATGCGCGCCAGCGCCTGGCCGGCGCTCGCTGCCGCCTCGAGCGACACGTAGCGCGCCCCGTCAGTGAAACGCCCGCTGAGCGAGCGCCTGAGCTCGAGCGCCAGCCGCGTCTTGCCCGAGCCTCCGATGCCGACGATCGTGAGCAGCCGGCAGTCGGGGTTGTCGAGCAGAGCCGCCAGCTCGGCTAGCTCGGCGTGACGACCGACGAACCTCGTGGCCGGCTGTGGCGCGGGCTCCGAGCGCGGCCTGGCAGCGGCGCCCTCGCCGCTCGCGCGCGCCTTGCCGCCGCGGATGTCCTGAGCGAGCGCCTCGAACTCCGCCGACGGCTCGAGTCCCAGCTCCTCCTCGAGCAGCGCCGCGTAGGCGGCGTAGCGCCGCAGGGCCTGGTCGGCATCTCCCGCCAGCGCCAGCGTGCGGACGTGGTCCAGAGCCGCCGACTCGTCGAACTCGTCGAGGGCCGCGAGGCGTTGGTAGAGACCGGCTGCCTGCTGGTAGTCAGCCGCCCGCTTCCAGCGGCCCGCCTCCTCGCGCAGCGCTGTCGAGTACGCCTGCTGGGCGCCTTCGCGCTCGAGCTCGAGCCAGGCGTTGTAGGTCGGCTTGTCCCTCAGCTCCCACCTGCCGAGCAGCGGGCCGCCGTAGAGGTTGATCACCTCGCGCCAGCGCCGCGCCTCGCGCGCCGCTCGCATCGCCGCCAGATCGGTGTCGACGCGCCAGCGCAGCCGCTGCGCCTCGACCTCGAGACCGTCGGCCCACGGGAGCCCCTGGGCCCGATGCACCTGCAGCCGCAGGTAGGCGAGCGCCTCCGACTCAGCCTCGTCCGGCCGGTACAGGTAGGCGAGCTCGCTGCGCGAGACCCAGTCGCCGCTGGCCGCCAGGTAGAACAGCAGCGACGTCGGCGTGTTGAGGGGCGCCGCGACCGCAGTTGAAGCGCGCTCGACGACTGGATCGCCGAGGAGGCGTAGGCGGGTTGCGGCCACGACGCAGTCTAGCCGTGTGAGATCGGGTCGGCGGCGTGCGTTTCGCACGCCCCCTGCCAGAGTGCTAGAAGAAACCGGTCGGGCTGATGTAGAGCCCCTCGTGGTCGCTGTCGGCCAGGTAGAGGCCGGTGGCATCGGAGGAGAGCGGATCGTCTTGCCCGATCGTCCACGCGACCTGGTTCCAGCCCTGCTGCAGGCTCAGGTCCACCCCGAGCTCGAAGTCGCCTTCGATGTCGCAGAGCGCCGGCTCCGTGACGATGGTGACCGGCCGGTCGGCGAAGACCCAGGTCACGTAGGTGTGGCCGTACAGCTCGTCGAGGTCGCTCGGATCGATGATCGGCGCGGTGGTGACGGCCGCGGGAGCCAGCCCGCCTACGGTCATCGCGAAGAAACCAGGGAACGAGACGAGCTCGAACGTCGTCTGCGAGACCCGCGCAGCGGCGTCGCTGGCCACGAAGGAGCAGGTCGGGCCCGGTCCGTAGCCGTACAGGAAGTCGGCGGCGTTGATGAGGGTCGAGGTCGGCACGTCGTCCTCTTCGGGCAGTATCCCGGAGACGGTGCCGTCGTCGTTGAGGCCGGCGAGAGGGCCGACGAAGGCGCCCGGCTCGACCTCGATCACCGAGGCCGCCGACAGCGGCGACGCGCTGAAGTCGACCATCACGAAGGTGGCACCGAGCAGCACGGGCGAGCCGGGCAGCTCGTTGACCATGAGGTCGACGGTCTCGGGCTGCGGCTCCTGCTCGGTCGGCTGGCTGCACGCGGCCAGCAGCAGCCCGAGCGTCAGGACCAGCGTGAGAGCGGGGACGAGGCGTCCGGGGAAAGCTGTCAAGGCGTTACCTCCTCGCTGGGTCGCAGGGTAGCTATGAACGAGCTCTGGTTCAGGTACAGGTCCTGTGCGGCGTTGTTCTCGAGAGTGAACGCGACGAGATCGAAGGTGGTCTCGGAGAGATCGAGCGACCAGCCCAGCTGGTTCCAGCCGCTCTGCAGGCTTACGTCCAGCCCGAAGTAGACGTCGGTGGCGACCTCGCACGGCGTGAGGCCCGAGCCGGGGCCGGTGCGGATCGTCACCGGCCTGTCGGCGTAGAGCCAGGTGACGAACACGTAGTCCTCCAAGCCCTCCGGAAGCTCGACCTCGGAGAAGTCGGCGTCGGTCACGACGGCGGGCCAGGCCCCCTCGGCCGTCAGGATCGCCATGCCCGGAGTCGAGGCGATGTCGAAGCCGGTCTTGGACACCCGGGCGCCGAGGTCGCTGGCGAGGATCGTGCAGCCTTCGAGGTCGATGTGGTGCAGGAACTCCAGGGGCGACGCGAGCGTCGAAGCCGGAACGTCATCGGGGTCGGGCAATCTCACGGTGACGGTGCCGTCCGCGCCGATCCCCGACACGGGTCCCATGTACCAGCCGGGCACGAACTCGACCACGGTGCCTTGCGCGGCGATCACGGGGACGAAGTCGGACATCACCAACGCGGCCCCGAGCGGCTGCGGGTCTCCATCGGCGTGGGTGGTGGTCATGGTGACCGCTCCCCCCTGAGGCTGCTCGCGCGGCGTCTGGCCACAGGCGGCCAAGAGCACCAGTGGAGCCAGCAGACGTGCAGACAGGAACCGGGCAGAGCGATGCCGCATACCGAGGGCCTCCTCGCGCGAGGGATCGCTCTCAACTTGGGGGATACCGCAGCGAGCCAGTGTTCGGAACTTCACATGCGCCGCACTGCCGGCGCGGCGACCGGCCTGCTCGCCGCTAGATGGCGCGCATCCGGTTGCCGCGGGCGTTGTGCTCGACCTCGGCCAGCCCGAGCGCCTCCAGGACGGGTGGGACGTAGTTCCCGACCCTGCCCCTCAAGCCCTTCTTCAGGCCGTACCAACCGCCGATCGGGTTGCTCGCCGACCTCGCCCAGGCTTCGACCGTGCCCTCCTTGGCCGGCTTCTGCTCGTCGGCGTTGCCGAGCTCGACCCAGTCGCCTCGCGCCTTGAGCATGCCGTGCAGGTCCTCGATGATCCTGAGGTCGTAGTGGAGGACCGTCTTCCCGACCGTGCACACCAGCACGGGCGGGACCTGGCTCTCGTCTATGTGCATGAGGATCTGCGAGGAGAGGCTGGGAGTGAACAGCACCCATGGATCTGAGGCCGTGCCCGAACCGCTGAACTCCGCATTGGCCATGGTGCCGGGATGCTAGCACGATGCGAGCGCACCGGCCTTCCCCGGTCGGACCGCGCTCAGTCGACGGTTGTCGCCCGCCTCTGCGTCACGAAGTACGAGCCTGCCAGCACGAGAACGAAGCCGACCACCTTCCACACCGTGATCTCCTCGTGCAGCACCAGCGCACCAGCAGCCACCGCGACGGCCGTGTTGACGTAGACGATCGCCGTCGCGCGCACCGGGCCGATCTCCTTGATGAGGCTGAAGAGCAGCAGGAAGGCGGTGGCGGAGCACAGGACCGCCAGCACGACCACCGAGCCCACGGTCTGAGCCGACGGCATGGCGGCCGGCCAGGCGCCGCTGGCGAGCACGAAGGGGGCGTAGGCGACCGCGGTCGCGGCCAGCGAGAGCGCGATGATCCCGAGCGACGGCAGGTCCGACATCCAGCGGACCAGGATGGCCGGGCCGACGGCGTAGCCGATCACCACGACCGCCATCTCGGCCACCGCGAACATGTCGCTGCCGGCGACGTCGAGGCCGACCAGGGCCGCCACGCCGGCCACACCGAAGGCCAGGCCCAGCCAGTTGCGTCCGGTCAGCCGCTCGGAGCGCCCCATCAGGAAGGCGATCCCGACGCCGGCCAGGGGCACGGCGGCCAGCAGCAGCGCGGCGGTGGAGCTGGGCAGGGTGCGTTCGGCCGAGTTGAGGAAGTACCAGGGCAGGGCGATCTCGGCCGCTGCGAACGCCAGCAGCGGCTTCCAACGCCGCAGCACCGGCAGCAGCTCGCGGCGCGCCGCCGCGATCGGCAGCAGGATCAGCGCCGCCAGCACCGTGCGGGCCAGCACGAGCGTGGCGGGCTCGAGCTCGGCGACCGCGACCTTGATCAGCAGATAAGGGATGCCCCAGATGATGCCGAGGGTCAGGAACATCAGCGCGCCGCGACGGTTCACACCTTCATCCTTACCCGCCGACACCCCTGGTAGGCCCGCTCTCCCCTAGTGGCCCGCTCTCCGGTCGGGCGCGACCCGACCAGTTAGGCTGTCCCCTATGAGGCGTGACGAGCTGATCGAATGGCTGGACGGCTACTTGGACGTCCACGCGTTCAACGATTCCTCTCTCAACGGGCTGCAGGTCGAGGGCGGCGACGCCGTGACGAAGGTCGCGGTCGGGGTCGACGGTAGCTACAACACGATCGAGAGGGCCGTCGACGTCGGAGCCCAGCTCCTGATCGTCCACCACGGCCTGTTCTGGGGTAAGGAGCAGCCGGTCACCAAGATGCTGAGGAACCGGCTCAAGCTGGCCCTCGAGAACGACCTCAACCTCTACGCCTGCCACCTGCCGCTCGACGCGCACCAGGAAGTGGGCAACAACTGGGGCCTCGCCAGGGAGCTCGGCCTGAGAGACCTAGAGGGCTTCGTCGAGGTCGACGGGCGCCCGCTCGGCGTCAAGGGGCGCCTGCCGCAGCCGCGGGCGCTCACCGACCTGGCCGAGCACATCGAGAAGGTCGTCGGCGAGCAGGTGCTGGTCCACGCCGGCGGTCCGGACCCCGTCGCCACGCTCGGGATCGTCACGGGCGGCGCCGCGGGCGCGGTGCTGGACGCGGCCGACGCCGGCCTCGACGCCTTCCTGACCGGCGAGCCCAAGCACGACACCTTCTACTACTCGTACGAGCGCCGCGTCAGCTCGCTCTTCGCCGGCCACTACATGACCGAGACCGTCGGCGTGAAGCTGCTGGCGGCCAAGCTCGAGGCGACGTTCGGCCTGGAGACGGAGTTCTTGCTGATGCCGACGGGCTTGTGACGGGAGCCGAGACCGGGCCCGCTGGCGGGGCTGCCGGCCGCGGCGTCTTCATTGTCTTCGAGGGGCCGGAAGGGGCCGGCAAGTCGACGCAGATCGAGCGCCTCGCCCTCGAGCTGCGCTCCCGGGGGCGTGAGGTGCTCACGACCCGCGAGCCGGGCGGCAGCGAGCTTGGCAAGGAGCTGCGCGCGCTGGTCCTGACCCCCGGCCGGCGCGTCGATCCGCTGGCCGAGTTCCTGCTCTACGCCGCCGACAGGGCGCAGCACGTCAGCGAGGTCATCGGGCCCGCGCTGGCGGAGGGCCGCGACGTCGTCAGCGACCGCTACACCGGCGCATCCCTCGCGTACCAGGGCCATGGGCGCGGCCTCGACCTCGGGTTCGTCGCGACCGTCAACCGGCATGCGACCAACGGGCTCGCAGCCGACCTGACGATCCTCCTCGACATCGATCCAGAGCGAGGCCTGGACAGGGTCGAGCGGCGCGCCGAGCAGCGCAACGGAGGCCGCGACCGGCTCGAGTCCGAGCAGCTCGCCTTCCACCAGCGCGTGCGGCAGGGCTACCTGCAGCTCGCCGCCCAGGAGAGCGGCTGGCTCGTCGTGGATGCCGCGGCCGGCGAGGACGAGGTCTTCGACCGGGTGAGGTCGGCGGCCCTGAGCCTGCTGAGCGCCGCACGGATCGGCTCGTGAGCACTCCTCGGGTCGGGCGATGCGCTGCCCTGGCCCTGGCGCTGGCACTGCTCGCGCTGCTGGTCGCGTGCGGCAAGGCCGCGCCACAGAGCCTGACGGTCGAGATCGTGGCCACCTACCCGCACGACCCGGCAGCGTTCACCCAGGGCCTCGAGATCGTCGGCGGCAGGCTCTACGAGAGCACCGGGATGGTGGGGGCATCGAGCGTCAGAGAGGTCGACCTCGAGAGCGGCGAGGTCGTGCGGCTCAGGCAGGTGCCTCCCCCCTACTTCGCCGAGGGCCTGACGGCCGTGGGCGACGAGCTGTGGCAGCTCACCTGGCGGTCAGGGATCGCGTTCCGCTGGGACCGCGCCACCTTCGAGCCGCTCGGCAGCTTCACCTACCAGGGCGAGGGCTGGGGGCTGTGCCTCGGCGAGGGCGTTCTCTACATGACCGACGGCAGCGCCACGCTGTTCCGCCGCGACCCGAGCACTTTCCAAGTGACGGGCAGCGTCACGGTCACCGACGACCGGGGTCAGGTGGCGCTGCTCAACGAGCTCGAATGCGTCGGGAGCGAGGTCTACGCCAACGTCTGGCAGACCGACCGCATCGTGAGGATCGATCCTCGCAGCGGCCGGGTGACGGCTTCGATCGACGCCTCGGCGCTGCGCCGTGCCCTGCCGCCGACGGCGAGACCGATCGACGTGCTGAACGGCATCGCCTACGTCGGTGAGCGCGCCACGTTCCTGCTCACCGGCAAGTACTGGCCTTCCATGTTCGAGGTGCGGTTCGTCGAAGCCTCGCGCTGACGGCCGCCGGTCGCCCTGGTTCTAGCGCCCTCTCGGGGTCCCCTGCCTGACCGCTTAGGACGAAGAGGAGGCAGCCGGAGCGGACGCGCCGGTGCCGGCTGCGCTGGCCGAGCTCGACGCGCTGGCATCGCTGCTCGCGCTCGACGCGACGTCCTTGCCGGAGCCGTCGGCCGAGCCGTCGCCACCGCCGACGCCCTTGCTCGAGCTGCTGGACGAGGACGCGCCGTTGCTGGAGCGGCTGTCGTTGACGTAGAACCCCGAGCCCTTGAACGCGATCCCGACCGGCTGGATGACGCGCCTGACCGGCTGGCCGGTCTCTGGGTGAGCGGTGAGCGCTGGCTCGCTGATCCGCTGCTGGTACTCGAAGGTCTCGCCCGTCTCGAGGTTCTTGTAGACGTAAACCGGCATCGACACTAGCCTCCGTGCTGGTCTCGCGCACGCGTAGGCGGCACGAAACTAGATTCTATCACCGGCTGGTACGCTTCTCGTATGACGCACGCTGCACTCCATGCCGGCGGCCGACGCGTGGCAGTGCTCGGTGCCGGCGCCTGGGGAACCGTTCTGGCGCTCCTCCTCGCGCGCCGCGGGCACGAGGTCGGCCTCTGGTGCCGGCGCGAGGAGCACGCGGCCGAGCTGCGACGAGAGCGCTGCAACCAGGCGTACCTACCCGGTCACGAGTTGCCGCCAGCGATCTCGGCGACCGCCGACATGCGCCGCGCGCTCGAAGGCGCCGAGCTGGCGTTCCTCGCGGTGCCGGTTCGCGCACTACGAGGGCTGCTCAGGACCCTGGCTCCGCAGCTCGCCGGTCCGACGGCCAGCACCCTGCCGCTCGTCAGCTGCTCCAAGGGGATCGAGATCGAGACGTTCTCGCGCCTCAGCCAGGTCATCGACAGCGAGCTGCCCGGCGCTCCCGTCGCCGTCTTGTCGGGGCCGAACCTGGCGTCGGAGATAGCCGACGGCAAGGCCGCGGCGACGACGGTGGCGAGCGCCGTCCCCGGCCTGGCCGAGACTGCGCAGGCGCTGCTGCAGCAGCCGAGCTTCAGGGTCTACACGTCGAAGGACGTCGTCGGGGTCGAGGTAGGCGGCGCGCTCAAGAACGTCATCGCCCTGGCGGCCGGCATGAGCGACGGGCTCGGGCTAGGCGACAACGCCAAAGCCGGTATCATCACCCGCGGCCTGGCCGAGATCGTCCGTTTCGGCGAGGCTCAAGGAGGCGAAGCCAAGACGCTCTACGGGCTCAGCGGGCTCGGCGACCTGGTCGCCACCTGCGCCAGCGAGCGCTCGCGCAACCACACGGCCGGCTGGCGCCTAGCCAGGGGCGCGACCTTGGAGGAGCTGAAGGCCGAGAACCTGACGGCCGAGGGCATACCCACGGCCAAGGCGTTGAAGCAGAACTCGGGAGAGTCGTCAGTTGAGCTACCTATCTGCAACGAGGTTTACAACGTCGTCTACGACGGGAAGCCGGCCCGCGCCGCGCTCTTCGATCTCATGACGCGCGAACGGAGGGCCGAGTGAACGCCATAAGCGCGCATGGGCTCAGCAAACGCTACGGCCGCGTCGCCGCCGTCGACTCGATCGACTTCGATATCGCCCAAGGCGAGATAGTCGGCTTCCTCGGCCCCAACGGCGCCGGCAAGACCACGACGCTGAGGATGCTCGCCGGGCTCGTAAAACCCAGCGCCGGCACCTGCTCCATCCTCGGGCAGGGCGTGCCTGGGTCGACGCTGCTCAACGTCGGCACGATGATCGAGGAGCCGACCTTCTACCCGTACATGACCGGCAGGGCCAACCTGCAGCACGCGGCGCTGCTGCACGGCGACGTCGAGGACAGGCGCATCGACGAGGTGCTCGAGTTCGTCTCCCTCCAGGACGCGGCCAAGAAGAAGGTGAAGGCCTACTCGCAAGGGATGAGGCAGCGGCTCGCCTTGGCGAGAGCGCTGCTGCACAGACCCAAGGTCCTCCTTCTCGACGAGCCGACCAACGGGCTCGACCCATCGGGCATCGCCGAGGTGCGCGAGTCGCTCAGGGCCGTGTCGGACGAAGGAGTGACGATCCTCGTCTCCAGCCACATCCTCGCCGAGATCCAGAAGCTCGTCGACCGGATCCTCGCCATCGACAAGGGCGTCCTGCGCTTCGACGGACCGCTCGAGAAGCTACTCGGCGAGATGGCAGGCGAGTGGGTCAGCTACAGCCTCAGAGCTACCGACGGCGCCAAGCTGCTCGATGCGCTGCGTTCCCTCGGCTACGAGCCGAGGCCCGTCGCCGACGACGGCGCCGAGGTGAGGGTGCCGAAGCCCGAGAGCGAGGCCCTGCTGGAGCGCCTTACCCTGGCCGGCGTGCGGCTGACCTCGGCCAACGTGCAGGGCGAGGACCTGGAAGCTGCGTACCTGAGGATCGTCAACGCCGCCGGGAGGCCCTCGTGAAAGCAGTCATCGACGTCGTGCGCGCCGAGATGTTCAAGATCACTCGGAAGCGCCGCGTCTACCTCCTCGCCGCTCTCTACTGGGTCTTGGCGCCGATCATCGCGCTGATCGTGGCGCGAGTCCTGTTCACCAACCTGTCGGGCTCGTTCATCGACGAGCAGGTGAGCGTCGTGCAAGCCATCAGGTCGTTCGCTTCGCCCCACGGCCTCGCGACCTTCCTGCTCTCGGTGCCCTCTTACGTCAGCCCGACGTTCTACATGGTCGCCATCGCCCTGATCACAGCCCTGCTGATCGGTGAGGAGCGCGGCCAGAACATGTGGAAGACGGTGCTGGTGGTGCAGCCGGACCGGTTGGCCGTGCTCGGCGGCAAGCTGATAGTCGCGATGGGCGCGATCGGCGCCCTAATGCTCGGCGCCGTGCTGAGCGCGCTCGTGTTCGGGGCGGTGGGCACGCTGTTCTTGCCGACCGACTTCAGCGGCACCTGGGGCAACGTGCTCGGCCTCTACGCGCTGCAGTGGGCTCTCACCCTCGCACCCGTCGCGCTCGCGTTCCTGCTCGTGTTCCTGGTGCGGTCGGCGGTGCTCGGCATCGTCATGGTGCTGTTCCTGCCGGGCCTGATCGAGACCATCTACACGATCCTCAACTCGATCGGTCAGCTCCAGCCTCTCAACCGCTTCAACGCCATCTTCCAGGCTCTCCGCCTCCAGCAGGCGTGGGAGGCCATGCCGCGCTACTTCTTCACGACCAACCTCTACGGCCCCGCAAGGGCGCCGCTAGGCGGCGTCGCGGAGGAGGTGTTCTTCTCGGCGGGCGGCTCGGCGCAGGACATGGGGCCGTTCGCGGCGCTGCTCGGTGGCGGGCTGAGCGTGCAGCACAACGCCCTGGTGATGGCCGGCTACGCCGCGGTGTTCTTGGCGCTGCTCACGTTGGCGTTCCTGAGGCGCGACGTCGATTGAGGCGAACCGCACGACGGTATTGACCCGCGCGTCCCAAGGCAGATAATGGGCCGACATGGCATGGCTCACCAGTCCTGAGGCTTGGATCGCGCTTCTCACCCTGACGGTCCTCGAGATCGTCCTCGGCATCGACAACATCATCTTCATCTCGATCCTCTCCGGCCGCCTGCCGGAGGCGCAGCGGGCGCGCGCCCGCACCGTCGGCCTGGCGCTCGCCATGTTGATGCGCCTCGCGCTGCTGGCGTCGGTGAGCTGGCTGGCCGGCCTGACCCGCGAGCTGTTCACGCTGCTCGGCCACGGGGTCACCGTCCGCGACCTCGTGTTCCTCGCCGGAGGCCTGTTCCTGATCTACAAGGCGACCGTCGAGATCCACGAGCGCCTCGAGGGCTCGACGCACGACACCTCCGCCCACCGCGCCGCCACCTTCACGTCGGTGATCACCCAGATAATCCTGCTCGACATCGTGTTCTCGCTCGACTCGGTGATCACGGCCGTCGGCATGGCCGATCACTTCGCGGTCATGGCCACGGCGGTGGTGATCGCCGTGGGGATCATGATGTTCGCCGCCGGGCCTGTCAGCAACTTCGTCGAGCGGCACCCGACCGTGAAGATGCTCGCGCTGTCGTTCCTGCTGCTGATAGGCATGATGCTGATCGCCGACGGCCTGGGGCAGCACATCCCCAAGGGCTACATCTACTTCGCCATGGGCTTCAGCGTGATGGTCGAGTTCCTGAACCTCAGGGCTGCCGCCGCCAAGCAGCGCCGCATGGAGGCTCCGCGTCAGACAGTCGAGCTGCACAAGCGGGTGCCGCAGGAGTGAGAGCGACCAGCCGCCGGCTCAGTGCTTGCGGCGCTTCTGCTCGTACATGCGGGCGTCGGCGTAGCTGAGCAGCGCCTCGAACGACTCGGCGTGCAGCGGGTGCAGGGCCGCTCCCACGCTCGCCGTCAGCGAGACCGTGATGTGGTCGAGGTGGATCGGCTCCTCGAGCGCCTGCAGCAGCCGCTCGGCGACGCGGTCCGACGAGTTCAGGTCGGTGCCGGCGAGCAGGACGGCGAACTCGTCGCCGGCCAGCCGCGCGACCATCTCCCCGGGGCGGATGTTCTGCTGCAGCCGCTGGCCGATCACGCTCAGGACCCTGTCGCCCATCTCGTGGCCGTGCGTGTCGTTGACGGCCTTGAAGCCGTTGAGGTCGAAGTAGAGCAAGGCCATCGGCACGGCGTGGCGCCTCAGCACCCAGAAGCGCGACTTGAGGTGCCTGCGGTTCGGCAGTCCGGTCAGGTCGTCGTGGTTCATCAGCTCGACGGCCTGCCTGAGCACGTTCTTGTAGTGCGTGATGCTGCGGAACTGGACGACGAGGTGATCGTCGGGGAGCGGCAGCACCGTGACCGCGTACCAGGTGACGTCGGCGCCGCTCACGCCGACGCGCCTCTCGCCGTACCTGAGTCCCGTTCCGGCATCGGGCCTTGTGGGCAGCGCCTGCTCGAACTCCTGCACCCTGTTCGTCACCTGAGCGGTGACGAGGCGCCGGTAGACGCGCGGGTCGATGCGGTCAGGGTACAGGTCCCTGACGTTGCTGCCGATCACGTCCCCCCTGGCGAGGCCCAGCGTGTTGACGGCCGCGGGGTTGATGTCGACCCACACGAAGTCGCGCAGGCGGCCAGCGGCATTGCGATCGGCGCGCACCACGACCATCCCGTGCGGTGCGGACGAGAAGTAGTGGCTCCAGAGGTCAGGACGCCCGGCAGCGGGACCCTGTGCTGTCGGCAGCGGCCTCACATCCACATTGTAGCGGCGCTAGCGGTAGAGCCCGTTGACGATTTCATCCTGGTGGGCTTGGGGCGTTCATGTAGCCGGCCGCAGTCCAGATCGCGTGGGCGGCCCGTGCCCAGCCGGCGCCTCGGAGCGAGCTAGCCGGGACCGGTAGCGACGGGCAGGTCGGGCCTCGAGCTCCAGTCGCTCCACGACCCTGGATAGAGCTTCACGCCGAAGGTGCCGGCCTCCTCCAGCGCCAGGATCAGGTGCGCTGCGCTGACGCCGGAGCCGCAGTACGCGACGGCCTCGCTCGTGCCGGCCGGCAACGCCAGGACCTCCGCCAGCCTCTGCGGCGAGAGCAGGCGCCCGGTCGCGTCGTCGAGCGCCGCGGAGTGGGGCAGGTTGACGGCTCCCGGCACGTGCCCGGCCTTCGCGTCCAGGGGCTCGACCTCGCCGCGGTAGCGCGGGGCGGCGCGGGCATCGATCACGCTCAAGCCCGGCTCGTTCAGCCTTGCGCTGAGCTCCTCGGCGTTCATGACCATGCCTGGCCGCACGTCCAGGTCGAACCGGGCCGCCGGATGCTCGGGGACCTCGGTGGTGAGAGCGCCGCCGGCCTCCAGGTAGGCTCCGAGGCCGCCGTCGAGGAAGCGGACGCGGGCGTTGCCCGCGTATCGCAGCAGCCACCAGGCGCGCGCTGCGAACATGCCGCCGTCCTGGTCGTAGACGACGATCTCGTGCTCCGAGCCGATCCCGCGCGCGCCCAGCTTCTCGGCGAAACGCCGCATGTCGGGCAGCGGATGGCGGCCGCCCGCGCCAGGCACGCCGGCGCGGTGGCGCGCCAACGCCTCGGGGTCGGAGAGGTCTTGGTCCAGGTCGAAGTAGACCGCGCCGGGCAGATGCCCAGACTCGTAGGCGCGGCGGCCGGCGGCGGGGTCGGTGAGGACGAAGCTGGCGTCGACTAGGCGGAGTCGCCGGCCGGAGCGGACCGCCGCATCCGGACCGTCCGACAACGATTCGACTAGCTCCTGCGCCGAGATCAGATGGCTCACGCGGGCCAGTCTAGCCGCCGTGGCTATGATGCTGCCATGGGCGCCAAGCGCATCACCAGCGCCTCTAACCCGCTGCTCAAGAGCCTGGCAGAGCTGAAGAACCGCCGCGGTCGCGTCCAGAGCGGCACGTTCCTCGTCGAGGGGCGCCGCGAGTCCGCCGCGGCCGTGCGCGCGGGCTTCAGGGTCGTGAGGGTGATCGTGGCTCCTGAGCTGGCGAGCGAGAGCGACATCGCGGCGCTCGTGGCCGCGGCCCGCGGCGGCGAGCTCGGCGAGGGCGGAGCGGGCACCGGGGACGTCGAGGTCGTCGAGCTGTCGCCGACCGCGTTCTCCAAGCTGAGCCTCAGGCAGAACCCCGACGGCCTGGCCGTGCAGGCCGTCTCTCGCCCGGCAGGCTTGGACCCGGAAGCTCTGGCCGGCGCGAGCTTGGTGCTGGTGGTCGACGGCGTCGAGAAGCCCGGTAACGTCGGGGCTCTTCTGCGCAGCGCCGACGCGGCCGGCGCCGACATGGTCGTGCTGACAGGCGACGGCACCGACGCGTACAACCCGAACGCCGTGCGCGCCAGCCAGGGCAGCATCTTCGCGCTGGACGTCGCCGAGGCGCCTCCCGAGGTCTTCCTCTCCTCTGCCCGCGCGGCCGGCCTCAGGATCGTCATCGCCACGCCGACCGCCACTGTCGAGTACTGGGACGCGGACCTCTCCGGCCGCGTGGCGATTGTCGTGGGAGCCGAGGACACCGGCGTCAGCCAGGTACTGGCCGCCGGCAGCGACGCCAAGGTGCGCATACCGATGCGCGCAGCGCTCGCCGACAGCCTCAACGTCTCGGTGGCTGGAGCCCTCCTGCTGTTCGAGGCGCTGAGGCAACGCTCTCGCTGAGGCGAGGTACACCGGGTTGACGCTGCCTGGGAGCCGCGCCTGCCCTACGCCGCTTCTGACCTAGCTTAGGTCCCGGCCCGGTCTGGCTAGGCCTGCTCCTCCTGAGCGGCAGCCTCCACGGCCTGCGCCCGTCTGGAGAGGAGTTCTCGCACCCTGAGCCTGAGGTCCTTGCCCTCGAGCGGCTTGTAGACCAGTGCGTCGGCCTTGACGTACCTGGCCTGGGCGCTGATGTGATCGTCCTGATGAGCGGTGAGGATGATCACGGGCACGTCCCGCAGCCTCGAGATGCGCTTCATGCGACCGCACACCTCGAGCCCGCCCAGATGAGGCATCACCACGTCGAGGATCACCAGGTCCGGGGTGTGGACCTTGAGGAAGTCGAGGGCGGCCAGGCCGTCGTCGACCATGTGGACCTCGTAGCCGTCGATGCTCAGGAGCATGTCGAGGACCATCCTCTGACCCGCCAGGTCGTCGGCTACCAAGATCGTCGGAGCCTTGCTCACGACTCAAGCTTACGAGACGGGCCGGGCGTTTGACAGGGTAAAGTGCACGCTACCGGCTACCGGCACGACGCTGCGAGCCGGCTAGACGGCGCTCGAAGCGCCCGATGGAGGGCAGATGCTCAAGGAGTTCCGCGACTTCATCAACCGTGGCAACGTTCTCGATCTCGCCGTGGCTGTGATCATCGGCGGTGCGTTCGGCGCCATAACCAACTCGCTCGTCAACGAAGTGATCATGCCGGTCATCGGCCTGATCCTCGGCGGCGTCGACTTCAGCAACCTCGGCATCATCCTCAAGGACAGGGCCTTGTACTCCTCCGTGCCAGAGGCCATCGCGGCCGGGGCGCCGGTCATCCAGTACGGGTCGTTCCTCAACACCGTCATCAACTTCCTGCTCATCGCCTGGGTGCTGTTCATGATCGTCAAGGCGTTCAACGAGATGAAGCGCCGCACCGAGAAGCCGGCAGAGCCCGCCGCTCCAGCCGAGCCGCCGGCCGACGTCAAGCTGCTCACCGAGATCCGCGACCTGCTCGCCAAGCGGCAATAGGCAAGCCAGGACCACAACCGTCGCCGGCCACCGCCACCGAGTGGTCGGCGGCGTAGCTCTCAGTAGAGGATCATCAGCTCCAGCTGCGCCGGTCCCGCCCTGAGGATGGGCTCGGTAGCTACCAACGCGATCGTGACAGGGCCGGTGAGCCGCAGGAGCATGTTGGTGAACATCTCCTCGGTGACCGGCCCGAAGTCCGGCAGCTGTCCCTCGTCCAGACCGGCCCTGCGCATCTGCCGCACAGCCTCGGCCTTGAGCTGGGTGATGCTGTTGCGTATCTCGTTCTGCGTGCTGGGCAGGTCGGTGGAGCCGAGGTGGATCGGCAGCGCGCTGACGAGCTGCCCGCGCTGGTAGAGCTGCGTGTTCTCGATGGCCTCGACCAGCACCTCGATGGTGGAGCTGATCTGGTTGCTCGGCGAGATCAGCCGCACCAGGTCGGACTCTGGCGTCTGCGAGATCACGTCGACGAGAAGGTTGAACTGCTCGGCGGTGACCCGGATGCTCTCGACGCCGCGCCTGGCGACGAACGTCGTCGCCTCCTGAACGAACCTGGCGAGCTCCTGACGCACCGCGGCCGGCTCCTGCGCGTAGATGGCGCCGGAGTAGATGAGCTGGTCGCGCACGAAGTAGACGTCGCCGCCCTCGAACCTGCCCGCGGCGAGCTGTAGCTCCCTCAGCTCGTTCGCCTGGCTCTCGACCTCGTTCCGTAGCTCATCGACGCTGGTCTGCAGCTCCACCACCGCCTCGTTGCGTAGCCTGATCTGATCCACCAGGCTGGCATTGAGCTCTTCCAGGCGCTTGTTGGCGCTGTCGAGGTTGGCGTTCTCGCGCTCCAGGACGGCCGCCTGCTCGCGCAGCTGCTCCGCGGCCTGCTCCAGCCTGGCGGCCTCCTGGCTCAGCTCGGTCACACGCTGCTCGAGGCTGTCGCGCTGGCGTTGCGCTGCTTCCTGCGCTTCCAGAGCGGCGTCGCGATCGGAGATCGCCGCCTCGAGCTCGGTGAGGGCCTCGTCGCGGCTCTCGAACGCTTCGGCCTGCGCGGCCAGCGCCTGCTCTCGCAGCTCGATGGCTTCGGCCAGCGCGCTGGTGGCGATCCCGAGGTCGTACCGGGCGGTCTCGAGCTCGCCCTGTGCGACGCCCAACGCGACGCTCGCGTCCAGCAGCTGGTCCTGCAGCTCGACGAGCTCCCGGCTGGCCTCGCCGAGCCGTTCCAAAGCCTCGCTCGCCTCGAGCTCGAGCCGCTCGGCCTCGTCTCTGGCCGCGTCGCGGTCTGCCCTGACCTGGTCGAGCTCGGCGGTGGCTGCGTCGAGCTCCTCGCGGCTGACGCCCAGTTCTCGGGTGAGTCCTGCCAGGCGCTCCTCCGCCTCCCTGACCTCGCTAGCTGCCAGCATCACCTGCTCCTCGAGCCGCGCCTGCTCCTCGAGCAGCTGCAGCTGCTCCCGTAGGGCGTCGTCGCGGACGGAGAGCGCTTCGTCCCTGGCCGCTTCGGCGGTCGCGATGGTGGTTTCGGCCTCCTCGAGCTGCTCTCTCAGCTCGCCGAGCTGGCGGTTCGCCTGGTTGACCTCCGAGCTGAGGACCCTCTCCTGGGCTTGCAGCCGGTTGAGCTCCTCGAGCGTGCGCTGGAAGTTCAGGAGCGTAGCAGTGGCGTTCTGGAAGGCGAGCGCGAGGACCCCCAGCGTCGAGAGCATGATCAGGATGCCCGCCATGACGCCGACTAGCTGACCAGTGCGGCGCGGCCTGGCGCCGAAAAGGCTCAGGCGCCTGCGGCCGACGTAGGTGCCGAGCCTGTCGCCGGCGAACGCGATGACGCCCGCCAGTACGACGAGCCCCACCACCAGCATGACGATGAAGGTCATGCGCTCAGCCGGTGGGTCTGGGGCCTACTCAAGCGCATCGAGCAGCCTCAAAGCTGGAAGTCGTTCCCCAGGTAGTAGGTGCGTACGTCGGGGTCGGCGGCGAACTCTTGCGGCGGGCCATCGAAGCGCACCCGACCGTCGAACATCAGGACGACGCGGTCGGCGATGGCGAGGGTCTCCCTGACGCTGTGGTCGGTCAGAAGGACGCCGAGCCCACGGCGCTCGCGCAGGTCGTAGATGAGCTTCTGGATCTCGCGGATCGACCTCGGGTCGACGCCGGTGAACGGCTCGTCCAGCAGCAGGAAGTCGGGATCGATCGTCAGGCTGCGGGCGATCTCGAGGCGCCTGCGCTCACCGCCGGACAGCGTGTCCGCCCTGTGGTGCGCCAGGTGAGAGAGGTGGAACTCCTCGAGCAGGTCGTCGGCGCGCTTCTCCTGCTCGGCGCGCGGCAGGTCCTGGAACTCGAGGATCGCCATCAGGTTGTCCCTGACCGACATGCGCCGGAAGGCGCTGGGCTCCTGGGCGAGGTAGCCAAGCCCCAAGCGCGCGCGGCGATGCATGGGCCAGCCGGTGATGTCCTGGCCGGCCAACTCGATGCGCCCGCCGTTGGGGCGCACGAAGCCCACGATCATGTAGAAACTCGTCGTCTTGCCGGCGCCGTTGGGGCCGAGAAGCGCCACGATCTCGCCGCGCTTGAGGCGCAGGTCCATGCTGTCGACGACCTTGCGCCTGCCGTAACGCTTGCTCAGGTGCGTGGCGCGCAGCTCGATGCCCTGCTGCGCTCCGGCCTCCGCCGCGCCACTGCGCGGCTCAGAGCCGTGGGAGACGCGTTCCAGAGCCGACATACGCGGTCATGCTAGCACGCTGCCAGATGAGCCCAAGGTGAAGTTCCGACCAGCCCGAACGCTGCGCGAACAGTCCCGGCGCAGCGCCCGGATCAGCCCTCCAGGGCGAGCAGGAACGGCTCTTCCAGCGCCTGGCAGACCCAGCGGAGGAAGCGCGCGGCGGAGGCGCCGTCGATGAGCCTGTGATCGTAGGTCAGCGCCAGCGGCATCATCGTTCGCGGCTCGAAGCTCCTGGTGCCCTCGTTCCACACGCCCTCGACCGCGGAGCGCGAGACGCCCAGGATCGCCACCTCTGGCGGCGTGACGATCGGCGTGAACGCGTACCCGCCGATGCCGCCCAGGTTGGAGATGCTGAAGTTCCCGCCCTGCATCTCCTCGAGCGACAGCTTGCGGTCGCGAGCCTTGGCTGCGAGATCGCCGAGCTCCTTGGCCAGCTCGACCATGTTCTTCTTGTCGACGTCGCGGACGACTGGCACCAGCAGGCCGGCGTCGGTGTCGACCGCGACCCCGACGCTGACGTACTGCTTGAGGACGACCTCGAGGTTGGCGGCGTCGACGCTGGCGTTGAAGTCGGGGAAGCGCTTAAGCGCCGACCCGACGATCTTGAGCAGGATGGCCGTCGGGGTCAGCTTGACGCCTTCCGGCAGCTGCTTCTGGTACGACTTGCGCAGCTTCTCGAGCTCGGTGACGTCGGCCTTGTCGAAGTGCGTGACCATCGGCACCGTGGCCCAGGCGTTCGCCATCGCGCGCAGCGTCGCCTTGCGGATGCCGCTCATCGGCTTGCGCTCAGTGGCGCCCCAGCGGCTGAAGTCGGGCAGAGGCTGAGCCGCGACCGCGACACCGCCGGCCGGCGCTCCCGCGGCGGGCGCGCCGGTGCCGGCCGCGCGCACGTCGGCGGCCGAGACGCGGCCGAGGATGCCGCTGCCGCTGACCTGCCTGATGTCGACGCCGAGCTCGCGCGCGAGGCGCCTCACCGATGGA
>CAYYOK010000031.1:0-29053 GCA_964473205.1 uncultured bacterium
GAGGGTGTCAGATTGTTTGTGTATAGGGTGGGTTGGAAAGGATTGTTCTGTTGCCTTCTCCGAAGTCACCTTCGAACGTCGAGCCTCTCGAGACCTCTGAGGTCGATTCTGGCCGTGTAGCTCCGTTTCCTAAGGGTCGTGTTCCGACTGCTGCGGAACTCGCCGCTAGCGGCTTGATGGATGACCTGTTCGCTCAGATCGATGCGGGTGAACTGCAACTCTCCGGCACCGGCGGCCTGATCCCCGAGCTGATCAAGGGCGCTCTAGAACGCGGCCTGCAAGCCGAGTTGAGCAGTCACCTCGGTTACGAGAAGGGCGACCCCGCCGCGAGCCTGTTCGAGAACCACCGCAACGGTAGCAGCGCGAAGGTCGTGTTGACCGAAGCCGGTGAGGTGCCGCTGGACGTCCCCAGGGACCGCCTAGGCACTTTCACGCCTAGGTTGGTTCCCAAGGGTCAACGCCGCCTCGGCGGGCTCGACAGCATGGTCGTGAGCCTTTACGCCGGCGGCATGACGATCCGCGACATCCAGCATCACCTGGCCGGCACCATCGGCACCGAGTTGAGTCACGAGACGATCAGCAAGATCACCGACGAGATCTTAGATGAGGTCCTGGCCTGGCAGACGCGGCCGCTGGAAGCGTTGTACCCGGTCATCTACCTCGACGCTCTCACCGTGAAGGTCAGAGATGGCGCTCACGTTAAGAACAAGGCGGCTCACATCGCTGTCGGTGTCGATATGGACGGCGTCAAGCACGTGTTGGGCATCTGGATCCAAACGACCGAGGGAGCCAAGTTCTGGGGTGGAGTCTGCGCTGAACTAGCCAACCGCGGCATCAGGGACGTGCTGATCTTGTGCTGCGACGGCCTCGTCGGGTTGCCGGAGGCGATCGCGGCGACCTGGCCGCTAGCGACGGTTCAGACCTGCGTCGTTCACCTGATCCGAACCGCGATGCGCTTCGTTGGCTACGGCGACCGCAAACGCGTCGCGGCCGCCCTGAAGCCGATCTACACCGCTGTTAACGTTGACGCTGCCGAGGCGGAGTTGGAGGCGTTCGTGGCCAGCGAGCTCGGCCGCAAGTACCCCACCGCGGCCAGGGCGTTCAGGGATGCTTGGGAGCGTTTCACGCCGTTCCTAGCCTTCCCAGCCGAACTCAGACGCGTCATCTACACCACCAACGCCATCGAAAGCCTGAACTACCAACTCAGGAAGATCATCAAGAACCGCGGGCACTTCCCCAACGACACCGCAGCCGTGAAGCTGCTGTGGCTGGCGATCTGCAACATCGAAGACAAACGCGCTAGGGAACGCGAGAAAGAGAGACGAGACAGGCCAGAAGGACAACCGAGACAACACCACGCTCCCGGCAAGCTCATTCATGGAGCAGCCACCACCAACTGGAAACAAGCCCTAGCCCAGCTATCCCTCGCTTACCCCGAGAGGATCAACCCCCACCTCTAACCATGAACCTACCCCCGTACACAAACAACTTGACAGGCTCAAGCCACGCGACGTTTCTGCAATGCTATCTAGGCCGACTATCGATGCGTTCGAGCAGGCTGGCGAGCCTGGCTATTGGCGTCTCACCGTCGACGGCCTTGACCCGACTCTAGACACCCGCGCTCGTACCCATGACTCTCGATCCCAAGGGGCGCCGACCATACCTCCCACGATTCCAAGCTCTCACGACTCGCGTCCCACAACGGAACCTAGCGAACCCGATTGGGACCACCGCTCAGAGATCCAGCTCGAAGACGCACCCATGACGGGTGTACCTGCAGTCGAGTTGCCCAAGCACCGCTCCGCTATCCTCTCGATTCTGGAACAATCTGATTCGCCGATAGCAGCGTCATCGATAGCCGCAAGAACGAATCTGCGTCCATTGACTGTTAGGCGATTCATACTTCGTGTGCTCGCTCCAGAAGGACTCGTCTCGACTGAGGATGGTCGCACGTGGCGCCTACAGGAGCGCCGCAATCACCACCCGTCCTAGCTTCACCTTCGTCCAAACCTAGGAACGGCTTCGCCAACGAGCCGCTTGATCGAATCGGCAAGACGCTTCAACGAGGCATGATCTTCCGTCTCGCACTGCCATACTACGACAACTCGCCACCCCAACCCCTGGAGCTCCAGACGCTTGCGTTCGTCCCGCTCCTGGTTAGCTAAGAACTTTCGCTCCCAGAAGTCGCGGTTGGACTTAGGGACGGTCGCCAGCCGGCAACCAACATGACGGTGCCAAAAGCAGCCGTGTACGAAGATCGCAACTCTACAGCTCTTGAAGACGATATCCGGTGAACCTGGTAGACCCCGGACGTGCAGTCGGTATCTGAGACCTTGTCGCCATAACGCCCGCCGAAGCCGCATTTCGGGCTCGGTATCCTTGCGCCGTACACGCTGCATACGCGAAGAGACGTCCAAGCGATCACTCCTAGTCGAAAGCTCCCTCGTCCATGGCAGCAAACGCGGCAAGCGCTACGTGGAAAGCCATGGGCGGAGGAACCGCGTCGCCTATCATCCGAGCTATGTCAGTCCGCTTAGGAGCGCTACCCGACGCGCCTAGAAAGCGAAAGTCATCCGGGAATCCCTGCAGACGGGCGCCCTCGTGTGGCGTCAAGCCTCGTCTACGAGTCGGGTGAATGAACCGCCCACGCCCTGGAGACAAGAAACCAGTCGAGAGGGTTCCTGCTGGTCGATCAGGACGGATCCTCCCATACACAGACGGGTACGTGTGCCCATCTTTGTGAGAATCGGGGCGCTCATGGTTCGGAAGGTCGAAAACCTCATTGTCGAAGAGGTAGTTCACCCGCCGAATGTTCTCTTGAGAGAGTTCTGAAGGGCGGTCTATGTCTACGTCGGGCTTGACGTCCTGCAGATCCTCAATAGCATCCAAGACCGGAACTCGTCCGAGATCAATGGATTTGAGCCACGGATCTACCTCCGCCGATGAGGGGCCGATCACGTCCGCCCTAACGACGACGAGGAAGTGGCGCTTTCGCGTTTGAGCGACACCCAGGCGGTCGGCGCCAAGAACCCCGTTGAAGACCACGACGTAACCCAGACGTTCGAAGAGACTTAAGGTCGCACCAACTACATCGCCCGCATCCGAGAGCACGGAAGCAACGTTCTCAATTGCAACGGCCTTCGCCTTCAGTGCATGAGCACCAAGCGCCATCCAGTAGTAGAGCTGGTTACGGTCATCCTCACGCCTAGTTTTGTTGTTCAGATTGCTGTGTCCCTGGCACGGCGGACCTCCGGTCAGCAAGTCAACTACGCCGAGCGACTGCATCCACTCGGCACCTTGTGCGATGGTCGCGCTCGGCGGCAGTTGAGCTGGATCCTCTGCGGAGACAATCGGAGTCGGGGTGAGTAAGTCCCGAACCGACCCTCGATGGACGCGACGCGGAACGAGGTTGTACTGGTGGACGTCGACCGCAGCTTCATCAACGTCCACCGCTAACAACGGGCGATGGCGTCTGCCAATCGCCTCCACCGCCCAAGCAGTTCCAAGCGCCAAGCCGCCTGCACCCGAGAAAAAGTCAGCAGTCCTAACACTGCCACGCGATCGTGTCTCCAATTGAAGCGGCGCACCGCGACTCCGCGCGACGAACCACTCCGAGCCCGCGGAGAGCGTCTCGCCCTTCGTTAGCCGGTCAACAAATGCCTTGCTGGAACCAGCCTCCGTTGTAACCAGTCGAGTGAGGCGAGACCCCGACCGAGAGTAGGAGACGCTTATAGGCGAACCGTTCTGACTAACGTCCGCTTGAGCTTTAGCCTCCACCTCCACTAGGCGCCTTTACGCGAGCCGCTCACGGTGCTGTGTACGTCTTCAACCAACTCTCGTGCCTCTTCGAAGCTCAACAGCTCGAATGCGGTCGTGGCTTGGCGACGCCTGAGCTCTTTGGCGATTTCGCGGATGACAGCGGTAGTCACTTTGGCATTCTCGGGATGCGCATCCGGATACTGGAACAGGAGGAGTGCCTTTGCCAGACTCGGAACCTGGCCATACTCAGTGCGCAAAATGTGACTTCTCCAAAGGTCCTGATCGCCGCGCTGGGCAAGTTCGAACGGGTCGTCTCGAGCGGGATCATAAACTGCGTTGGCGCGCAACCATGCCCTTGAGAAGAATCCCCCCTCAAGGTTCGTAGTAAGGCCATAGTTGTCGTCACGAGCATCAAAAGGCGATTCATCTCGGCCGTGTCGCCAGGTCACAAGGGTCGCGGGATAGTCGAATCCGGATCCAATGGTCAGCCATATCCAGAACTCGTGGTCTGCAGCTACAAAGGCTGGTAGCTCAAGCATCTCATGGACGACTGCAGCTGCTCGCCCCTCAAAGCGAGCAAAATACCTGCGATCCCCCTCACCGGGTTCACCCATACCTCGACGGAGTGCTTGAAGCGCACGCACCATATCGTCAACACGATCGGCGTCGAAGCACTCACCGGAGCCCTCGCCAATCCACCGTACCGAGGCCGGTCTTGGATCTCGTTGCCTCAAAGCCTCTAAATGGCGCTTGCCGTCAAGAATCGAAATCGTAGGATACTTCATGTCTTCTGCCCGTTCTGAGCCCGCCCTATTGCCCTAGCAAGCCCTATTCGAGACTGCGCACGCGCCCGAATCAGCGAGTACGCCGTGACGCGTCCGTAGTCGTCCATGACCTTCTCACGGATTGCTCTGAACTCACTCTCGTCGTCTATCCCAAGTCCACTCAGTACACTCCCCAGAAGCGTAGAAGGTTCCCGCTGGAACTCCTCAGCGTTCTTGAGCACGACAAGCGAAGCCTCGAGGAATACGTCGACAGCGATCTCAGTCGCTAGCGCATCCGCGCCAGAATCGGAACCGAATACGGTCTGTAATAACTCTGCATAGCGTTCGTTTACCACGACGTTCAGTGCCGCGATCGGTTCCACCATCGGGTCATGAGATTCCCAATCGATTGCCCACACTGCATCCTTCGGAAGGCCGTGCTGCTCGAACCAATCTGGAGGCATCGTCACGACGCTGAATCTCGATCCATCGTTGCGTATGTTTGCCTCGAACGCGACTTCCGCAACGACTTGATTGCGCTTGTGCGCCCTGCCCTCCTGCACTGGGAGATCGCTTGACGGCGTCACCATCAAGACGAACTCCATGCGCCTACCGTTGGCAAAGTCCTGGCCAATCAGGTTGACGGTCGCAGTACTAGGCAACGCTTCAAGCTGCCACGAGTCGGCCAATATCCAACGTTTGACTGCACGATCTCGGACTACGACGCACGCTCGGAGGTCCCCTAAGGGAATCCCTACGGTGTCAGCAACTGCCTGTGCGTCGATGTCAAACTCAAACTCCGGTACGAACGACTTTGGCACGTTCTCCCGGTTGAACCACAATCTCCGCTCGGAGCTGAACACCGATTCCGGGCTGACTCGAAAACGAACTAAGTGAAGGGCGTCATCCGCCCTCTTATACGGCTGGACGACTCGATTCTCGGTCGCGCTCCAATGCGTGGAACCGGATCTCATGCCGACCTTCCGGTAACCGTGACGGTGAATCTGACCAACGATCCTGCTGGAGGGCGGGTTCGGGCTATGAATCTTGCAGCTCCACCTGGTGCAAGGTCGAACGCTTGCTCGACTTGCTTTCCTTGCGAAAGCACTCGATCCTCGCCATCGTAGAGTTCCACATGCAAACTGTCGATCTGAGTCTTCTGCGCGTCCCCGAGCAGGTGTGCGGTTACCTGCAACCTTGCCGGAATGGCGTCACCCGTCGACTTCGGACGTATCTCTATGACTGCTTCGTCAATACCTCGGGCCTCTATCCGACGTTCGCGAACGCTCATTGCAACGGGACGCGCGTCCCCCTTTGGAACGGAGCCAGGAGACTGACCCCGCTGGAAGAGCTTCCCCAAGAGATCTTCTAATACCCGCAACCGAGAGGTAGGCGCGACCGGCTTGGCAATGAAGCTCGCCTGAAACTCTCTGGCATACTCCTTGCAGCGTTTATAGACAGCACGGATGAATACGCGTTCAGCGTCATTGAGTCTGCCTGATTCTGGAGCCCACGTGTCATGTGCAGGATTTTCTGACTTCTGGAAGATAGGGTTCATTCCTTCGTCAACCGCGAACACGCCAACGAACGGAGTAAGGTGCTGCCTGCCCATTCGTTCGTACCGGACGACAAGCTTAGGGCCGCGAATCAGCGCAACGGAATGGGAGTGCCATGCCTCCTCGGCCTCCTCTTCATTCGGCGCATCAATCCGACGGAGAGCGACCGAACCGACAACTCGCTGTCCTATCGACTTGACGACTCTTCTGATGGCTTCGCTAGTGTCATCACGTACGTCTAGGAGGTGATTGTAGGCTCTAACGAAGCCCTCAAGTTCGGGCCTGGCTTCAGGGTTGGGTGGTAAGAGCCTGGTTCCATCTTGGTATGCCTCAGCAACGAGACCCCCCGGTCCCGTCGTCACTAGACGAGGCCACCACCATTTCTCCAGCGCCAACTGCAGGCTTTCGGCCGAGTACGCGCAGTCAACAACCAGAAGCGAAGTGCCCGAGTTTCCTTCGGCCCGCCGCACCATTCCTAACCCACTCGCGATCTCGTCCGCCTGGACTCCTTCGATCGGGACGATTGGAAACGAGTCATCAGGACCTCGGTCCCCACAAAGCGCGTATCCCGTATAGCGACGCCCGTCGATGGAGTGACTAGGGAAGAGCGATACACCAATCAGGCGGGAGGTCCGGTGGCCCGCTGGACGCGAATAGTAGATAACCGTTCTGACGTCCGAAGCAACGGAGTAGACGCTCTTCCCGAAACCAAAGGCTCCACCTGTCGTGCCATCCTGGTGAGACTGACCAAAGAAGTAAACCAAACGCGAGAAGTGGTCCTCCGGCGCGTCCCCGCCGATCGTCCCTCCAAGACCCTTGGTCTCAAAGTCCTCAACCAACAAAACTCTGGTTCCCCGACCGGGCTGTTCTGCCCGCAAGAAAAAGCCGCCGTCCTGAGCAAAGTCATCCTTGCCTATAAAGTGCGTCAGGTGTCGACGCAACTGGCCATCAGCCAATAGGAACTGACCCAATGTGTCACTCTGCGAAGGTGTCAGCGAATACGAAGAGAATCTCAGGCGCACTGGATCATTTGAGTCCGGTAACCGCGCGTCTACCGAGTTTTGGGTCACCTCTCGCACGAACAACTCAGGTCCAGTGAGGTGCGCACCCTCCAGTAGCGCCCGCAGACCACTTGTCATCATCGTTCCCGCACTGGAGACGTCAAACCACCATGCTGACCTGTTGCGATTCAACATAAGGCCCCTCTGCGCATTGCGCGATTGTAACGGGAACGCATCCTCACTCGACCTATGCGACCCAGTCACATCGATACGTACGTCACACACGCAACTTAGGTGAAACGGGCCCTCTTCAATCGGAAGCAACACAGTCCGACTGTGGGACCAGACATAGCGTCACCGATTCAATCACTCATGAATGCCTTGTTACGTCTGCGGCGTCGGAAGCAATGAAGCCAGAAATCGGATACTGCGCATCCGCCAACGACCCCTTCGGGCCGCGCATCCTCAGATGCTGGTCGATCTCCCGCTGAACCTGCTGCAGGTCGTCTGGCGCTGCCCTCGTACCACCGTTGCCACCGACGGCAGGCCGCAGCAGCCACTTGATCCAGGCGCTGTCATTCACTCGCCAGTCGCCTTCGTGACTCCGAGTGAGGCTCACGTACTCGGTGTCCGCGGGCCGTCCGCTCTCATCGAGCCAACGGACCAGCGCGGTGTATCCAAGCGCTGCACCGTCAAGCTCAATGACGGCAGCCTTGCCGCGCGGGTTGGATTTAGCTCGCTCCAGCAGTGACGTTAGAAGTGGGTGGTCACCATCGAACAGCTCGCCTTTGTACGCCGTGGCCTTGGCCCGATCGAACGAGATTCTGACGTTCTGCCTCTTGCCTAACTGTCTCTGCCACTCTTCGGATAGCTTGATGTCCCACACGTCCTGGTCATGCACCTTGTCGGCGACCTCGATGCCGGTCGTGCGCATCATCGCTTCCGCAAAGGACTTCAAGTGGTCGGTTGTCAGGTCGAGTCGATCCTCCATTACGTCCGGGTCGAAACCTGCGGCGTACTGAAGCAAGTCTTCTTGTGCCTTGGCCGCTTCCTGTGCACGTCTGATGGCGGCGTCGATCCGCTCTTGAGAACGGTCCTCGTTCATCATCAAGGCCTCTTCGAGGATGTCGGCGACGTCGAGCGCACCGATCAGTTGACCAAGGATGTCCTCGATGAGTCCCTCGCGATTGTCGCCGGTGACTGCGGCCATGTCCTCTGCGATCTTGTCCAGGCGGCTGTACATGCCGCTGAGGATCTCTTGATCCAGCGTGTCGGCAGCCTTGATGTTGAAAACTACGACGCGTTCTTGCTGTCCGTAGCGGTAAAGCCGCCCGACGCGCTGGACTAGGCGCATTGGGTTCCACGGCAAGTCGAAGTTGATCATCACGTTGCAGCGGCGGTGTAGGTTCAGCCCTTCCCCACCGGCTTCGGTCGAGACTAGGAACTGGCAGTCGTTGTTGAACCGGTCGACCGCAGCGCGTCTCTCCTTCAAGTCTTGGCCGCCGTGGATCATGCCAACCTTGTCCGCCCCAAAACGCCGCCTTAGACCCCGCACGAGTACTTCTTGGGTGGAACGGTACTCGGTGAAGATCAGAACTTTCCGGTCAGGCTGCTTCTCCAGAATGCTAGGTAGCACCCTCTCGAACAAGTTGACGACCTTCGAATCCGTCGCAACCAGAGCTCCTGCCTTGAGAATCAGGCTTTCGAGCGCCTCGATCTCGCCCCGGAAGAACTCGGTCGCCTCACCCGTCACGGTCTCGTCGCTTTCGACGAAGCGAGCGTCCGCCTCTTCTGCATGACCCGTCGCCTTGAGGCTGGCCGCATGCGTCTGCGATTCCACGGTCAGCTTCGCCACGCGGTTGCCGAGGGACCGCTCTATTGCCGCCGTCGAACTGGCCGCAAGCTTTCGGAACGTCGTCATCACAAAGCCGATCGCCTGACCCTTTACACCCTTGTTCCTACTGGCCTCGTAGCCCTCTTGCAAGTACTTCATGAGCGCCCTGTCGAAGTCCAGTTCGGCTTCGGAACGCACGACATCGACAGTCGTGGAGGTCTTGCCCTTGAAGATGAAGTTGCCGTGTTGGTCAGTTACATCCGCCTTCTTGTTGCGGATGATCATGCTCGAGAGGACGCTCGGATCGGCCTTCACGTTGATGAACCGCTGACGCCATTCGTGACCGGGCCTGAGAAGCTCGAGCAGTCCCCTAAACAGGTCGTCTCTACCTTGGTGCGGTGTGCCGCTCAACAACAGCATGGAATTGGTCCTGGACCTGAGCGCGTGAGCCATCCTGTAGCGGTCCGTGGCGTCTACTTTGTAGCCGTACTCATGCTTGCTGAGCCTGTGCGACTCGTCTACGACGACCAAATCCCAATCCTCGGCTTGGAGGATGTTCGGGAGGTGGTTCTCGTGTTTGGCTCGGTCCATCGATACGATGACACGGTCATATAGACGCCATTGCGCGGGAGTCTCCGGCTTTGCAGCCTCACCGTAAATGACAAAGTCGTCCAGCATGAACTTGTCGCGTAGTTCTTCTTCCCATTGGCGAGTGAGACCCGCTGGCACGACGATGAGGAAGCGTCTGAGGCGTCGCTGGCGTAGAGCAGCAAGTAGCAGACCAACTTCGATAGTCTTGCCGAGGCCCACGTCATCGGCGATTAGCCAGTTTAGGTCACCTGAAGCCAGAATGCGGTTGACGAGATAGAGCTGGTGGGGTAGTGGGTCGATCTCGAGTCTGCTCAGGCCGCCGGTGTTCGTGTTCCACTCAGACAAGGCGTAGGCGAGGTTCCGAAGGCGGAGCGCCTCGGCGTCACCAGTCTTGTCAGGGAGTCTCAGGAAACCCTTGTCGACACCCTCTTCGAGCCTGAGCCGCTGCCAAGGTAACCACCTGCGCTCGGAGAGGCGCCAAATCTCGACTAGATGCTGTATCTCCCCAGCAACCTGTCGGGTGGCCAAGACTCGACCGTGGCCGAGTGACTCCATGCCTGGGTGGCTGCCCTCGTGGAAAACTTCGTCGCCATCCCTAAGAGCGCTCGTCAGTTGTGATGCATGGTGGCTCGTCTGGCGGCGATCCTGCAGCCAAGTGACTCTGAAGGAGTCTTGCGCGCCGTTGCTCGGACCAACTAACAGCCCTACTGAATTGGAGCTGCCGTGTTTGAGCTTGACGAGGCCCCCTTTGGCTATAGTCTGAGACACAGAATCAACCCTCTAGGAGAAAATCTATCGGGTAGTGCCCGCCTGCACGGTATCCATCGGCGTAGGCACTGACCCACTGGTTGATGTAGGCGTTACGCGAAGTGCGTCGAGCCCCTGGAACGCGTTTCCACTTCTCCTCGATGAGCTCTAGATAGTAAAGCAGGTCGTCCACATCCGGAAACTGAGGAAGGGACCCCGCAAGCTTCGCCACCGTCCCGTAGGTCAACGGCCAATCGAAAGGGCCGATACCGTGCGACTCGTTCCAGTTGCTTCGCGCCTGCCAGATGACACTGACTTCGTCGACTTCCCAACCCTCGTCACGCAGCTTGATGAGTGACCGCAACTGCGGCGCTCCCGCCTTACCAGAGAGACCTGAGAGGAGCGCTTCGCCAGCTTTGCCCTTCGGAACCCTCTCGAAAATCTCGATGACTTGTAGCGTGATGACGTCATCAACGTCTCTCCGCGAAGGCAAGCGTGTAACCGGAGGTTCGAAAACGTCTGGCTCGGAAGCGGCTTCAAGCAAGTCGAACGCGAGGTCTAGGTCCCTGTCATCAAAGTCGAAGTCTTCTTCGATGTCGAGAAGGTGGTCAGAGGCAGTAGCGAGAGCTTCTACTTCGTCCCCGACGTCGACAGCTAACTCGTGTTGGTTGGAAGCGGGGACGACGACAGGCGGCTGAGCGGCACTGGTGTTCGGCTGCTCGACGAACTCTTCCTCGACTTCAACGACCGGTGGGAACGGAACCAGCTCTGCTCGCGTCTCCCGAGCTATCTCATCGAGAAGTAGTGCACCAAAGCGCTCGGTAATGGCGTCCCGGAACTCCGGGTCTTGAACCCGAATCCTTCGCGCAGTCTCGGCAGTAAGGCAGGGATGGCTGGCAACTCTGAGTCGAATCACTTGAGGACCCCTTTTCGCCAGGATCACAAGCGTCTCCTGGTCGAGATTTGGTAAAGCGATCAAGGCCATCCGGTCCGCCTCGGAACCGTTCGCCGCGAGGCTCCGACGGTTCCGACCTCCAATCCGGGCCTGGAACCTCGCGAGGAACTTCTCGTGCAAGCTACCTGCCATCACTCCTCAACCCCCTATATCGCTAGCGTCAGTCCGCCAGGCCTATATCGTCTGACCGTTGTCCTGCAGCGTCTCAATGATGATGTCTGCGACCATCTTGAAGCCGCCCATACTTCCTGCTAGTGCTGCGCCTTCAGTGTTACCCGCTCTCCAGTACTCTGGCTGTGCCGCATCACCGGCGTCCTCGAGAATCAGTCGGATGTCTTCGACGGTTGGAGACGTCAGGTTGCGGCTCACCAACAACCTCAGTACGTACTTCGCGACTTGGTGGAGGATGAATATCCCCGACGACTTCTGGATGACGTAGTCCTCGGGAGACTCGAATGCCTCCGGCATCAACTCACGCCAAGCCTCCCAGTAGTTCTCCAGGTACTCAGTGACTCGCTGGACAGTCAGGTCCCTGGCGAGGTCGTCGGTGAGAAGCGGGCGCAGGCTCGTGCTGAACGAGAGTTCACGAACTACATGGTCTGCGGACTTCTTGGCGTTGGGCGACTGAACCTTGCCGTACCAGACGGATGCCGGATGGCCAGTAAGGGCCTTGATGACCTCGACCGAGTCCGCCTCCCAAAGCCGTCGCGTCTCCCTTATGGCCTTCTTCGCCTCGGCGCCGCCGCGTTCCAAACGCATCTGAAGCAAGCGCCGCGCGAGCATGGTGTTGACCTTCTTCATGTTTTCGTTGATGAGCTGGAACTGGTGCGCTTCTTCGCCGACGTCGTCGAACTCCATCAGGACGACGGGCAGTTGGAAGTCCTTGAAGCGCTCCAAGCCATGCTTGTCGATGGCCATCTGGAGCCCTTTGACTCGGTGCTGGCCGTCGACAATCCAGAGCACCTCGTGGTCTTCGACGGTTATCTCGAAGAGCCCTGGCGCAATCTCCTTCTTGGGTAACGGGGCGCCGCGGTGACTGAGCAGCACCGACGACGGCAATAGCGGCACGGACTCGTTCTTGAGGAAAGTCGCCAGCTTGTTGATTCTGGCCGACTCGGGCGCGCGCTGATATCCGTCGTCGCTGTCCTCGCTCCATTCGGCGATCCGGCCAAGCCGGATCACGTCCTCGGTACGAAGTGCGCCTACGTAGAGTTCTCGCGCGTCCTGCTTTAGGGCCGCCATCCGTAAAGTGACCATTTCTTCCTCCTAACGTTTAGCTGACCGGAGTGTAGGGGATCCGCGCGATACTTGTCAAGATCCATTCAGTCTGTTCACGGATCTCGTGTTGTCACTTTGTGATCTCGCATTCCTGCCCCCGGATCCTACATGAGTTCCCGCCGCCAGATGAGCGGTACGATCGGTGCACAGAGCCAGCGCTGAAGGGGTTGATGTGGCACCAGACCTACCCGCGACACTCGTATCCGCAATGAACACCGGTTCGAACGTGGTGGTCGGCCCACCCGGCTCAGGCAAGACGACGATTGCGGTAGGAATCGCTAATCGCAGGGCCGCCGGCATCAGAACGGAATTCGTGGTCGCCAGCAAACACTTGGTCGAGTGGCTTCGCCCGCGCGTGAGCCGAGGTGTAGCCGTAATGACCTGGCGTGACTGGCTAAGTAGGACGTACGCGGAAGTTGTGGGAGGGCCTGTTCCTAGGCGAACAAGTGGCGGCGAACGCGGCATCGACTGGAAAGTCGTGCTTCGAGGAATCGAGAGCGCCGCGCCGAAGGGTGAGCGCCTGCTGCTCGTTGACGAGGCACAAGATATCCCCCACCGCTTGGTGTCTGCCATGCGGAAGCACGCTACGGACTTGATCGCCTTCGCCGACCCATTCCAGCGCCACGCAGTAGACGGGAGCAGCCTCGAGCAGTTGATCGACGCGATCGAGCAGACCCATCCATGGCCGGCATTCGTGCTCGAGGAGGACTTCCGCACTACGCGAGAGATCCAGCGTTTCGCAGTTGCGGCTTGGGCGCCGGAGCGGTCGGATCCTTGCAGGCCCGCGACCCAGCAGGGCGAAGCGCCAACGCTGCGCCACGGCACCTTTGACGACGTGGCAGTACAAGCAGCAACCTTCCTCGAGGGCTCCGTCGGAACGGTCATGATCGCGTCCTCTCATGCGGATCGCGCCCCCATATCCGAAGCCTTAAGGAAGCGAGGCACACCGGTCAACCGAGGATCGGATTCCGACACGGACAAGGTGAGTTGCCTAGCGTTCGAGGCGCTCCGTGGGCTCGAGTTCGATGCCGTGGTACTTGTGCCGCCATCTCAGCCACTCGGAACTTGGGAAGAGACGGCGGCAGATCTCTACGTCGCCGCGACTAGGGCAAAGAGGTTGCTAGCGGTCTTTGTCGTTGCCGAGCCGTTTCCGGAGCTCTCGGCGGCGCTTCACAGAGCAGCTCCATTGTGGCAAGGTGGCCGACCGGTGGACGACCAGTGAACCTCGGCTCGCTCTTTAGGCAAGTTGAAGAATTCAACGACGATACACCCCGAGAGACTGTCCAGGAGGCGCTTGCCGGGCTGCGATCTGCCCTAACCCGCGGCCTCGAGAGCAATAGCCAAGAGTTGCGATCGTTCCTAACGCTTGCCGACCGCTTCGGAAGCCACGCGGATGCTTGGAACGCAGCAAGGTTACTCGAGGAAGAGGGTCCGCTCGACCCGCTCGCAAAGGCCTTCCAGGTCTCGGCGTGGCTCAACCTGTTTCCAGAGACGGCTCGGAGTCGACCTTCACTCCTCCTCGAGCTGATCGGTCCAGAGCGCGCCGGGTTGAGCGCGTCTGCTCTGAGTGGACTGCTTTCGCGTTGGCTCGAGAGTGCGTTGTCGGCTTCGGTCAGACTCGGGAGACTCGACAATCTCGCCCAGACCTTCGTCGCAGCTGCTGAGTTGGCCAACTGTTGGTGGCCCGAAGACAGTTGGGCCGATAAGGCGCCGGGCTTCTCCTCGTCGTTCATCGATGTCGCGCGCGAAGTCGCGACGGGTTACCGCGACGGTCGACTAAGGGACAACGCCAAGCTAGGGAGGGTCCTAGCTACCGCCCTCCTGGTGAGCCAAACGCTCGAAGCCAAGACTGAAGCGATTCCAGAAGTCATCGAACAGGAGAAAACCGAACCAGACCCGCAGGTTCGCCTCGATCAGGACGACTTAGCCGCTCTAATCGAACGAATCAACGGCAACCGCCGCCGCATCTGGGTCGTGGGCGCACTCAGGGCGAAGTGGGAACACCTCATGGGCGTAGCGAAGTCTATGGGGTTGGAGCCCTCGATTTTCAACCACGTCGACTACGACGAGCTCAAAGGACGTTCCCTCTTTGAGAGGATCCACTTCGGCAAAGACTTTGGAGTATTGCTGGGCCCCGTGCCGCACAGCACGCAAGACCAACAGGGTTACTCGAGCTTGGCGACGCAACTGCGGAGCGAGGCGGGCATCTACGTCATCGACGTTCGCGCTCAGAGCGGCAGTCAGGAACTCAAGATCAGCAAGTCAGGGTTCCGGTCGGCCCTAGAAAAACTCTTGGATGGTGCTGCTATGGCTGGAATTGCTACATAGATTCTGGGTCGATACCCAGGGCCTCGGCCGCCGCTTGGACCCCTTCGAGGAGTTCTAGGTAAAGCTCAGGAGGAATCGTCACGCCCTTAGGCGAAGGCTTCCACTTATCCGTGCTCCTCTCCAGATAGAACTCTCTGACGTCAAGAAACACGTTGCCCCTGAACTCTTGAACGTGGATGCAGATGCGCTTAGAACTGCTCTTCTCGAAGCTGTGAACGGGAATCCCGTATTCCCCATCGTCAGGCACAACATAACCTCCGTGATCCAGTCTCCATAGACGGCGCCATCGGCACTGACACTATCCACTGATGTCGCGGGGCAACTTTACCGCTCACCCTTCGAGCCGGCAGTGCGATTCGTCAGCGGGATACTTCACTTACGCATCTCCGAGCCGGTTCCAACTCGTTAAGATGGTCTCCGTTACAAGCATGAACCTCTATCTAGCCAATACCGACCACGACTGGTACGAGCAGTTGATGCTGCAGCGCCCAGACGAGGTCAACTTCTGGTTCCCAAGCAGCGGTACAGGATTCGCCGCGCTCCAGCCCGGTGAGCCTCTGCTCTTCAAAGCAAAGGCGCCTCGATCAGGCGTTATCGGCGGCGGGTTCTTCGTCAGCTACGTGAGGATGCCGGCCTCGTTGGCGTGGAACGCATTCGGAGACAAGAATGGTGCTCGCAGCTTCCAAGATCTCTTGTCTCGGATCAATAGGTATCGCGGAAACACCAACGAACTCGATCCCATCATCGGGTGCCTACTCCTGAACGAACCCTTCTTCTTCCCTGAGGCGATCTGGGTGGACTTACCAACGGACTGGGCAAGGAACATCGTTCGCGGCAAGGTCTACCGGACCGACTCCGAGCTCGGGGCCCGACTTTGGGACTCTGTCGTGGCGCGCTTGGCCGATCCTCGAGCGGTCACTGGGCCGAGCCCATTGGAAATGGAAGCGCTAACCTATGTGACTAATCCGATCGGACCACAGTACCTAACTACCGCGCGGCTGGGCCAGGGCACGTTCCGGCTGGAAGTGCTCGACGCCTACGGCATCCGGTGCGCCGTAAGTGGTGAACGCGTCAAGCCGGTACTCGAAGCCGCACATATAAAGCCTTACGCGAGCAATGGACCGAACATCGTCAGTAACGGCCTCTCACTGCGTGCCGACATCCACCGGCTCTTCGATCTCGGCTACGTCACCGTCGACACGGACTTGCGGTTCAGGGTATCTAGGCGATTAGACAGTGAGTTCAGCAATGGGGTTGACTATTACCGGTTCGATGGAGAACCTCTGCGCGTCATTCCTGCGAGTGCTGAGAAGCGAGCCTCACGTGAGTTTCTTCAGTGGCATGGGGATGTCGTGTTTCGGCCGTGAACTTTCCATACTTACGCTACCCATACCTGAACCGTCCTGGGTTTTGTAGAGACTCTGTTCTCACGCGACTTGCCGAGGCAGGCCAAGGTTCTTGATTCGGAGTCCGGCGCTTTGTAAACCTCCGTCTACAGGGCGTTTCCACTCGCATCAAACACCTTCACCCCACCCGCAACCGCCTTAACCCAGACCCGATCACCCTCACGGAGTCCAACAGCCGAGTTGTCTCTGACGGTAACCAAATCAGAACCTCCATCGAGCCTGACCCGGTAGTACCAGTCCGCTCCGGTAGGCAACACAGACACGACCTCAGCAGAGGCGCGTCCCTCTCCAGCAGCCGCAACCAAGCACACATCCTCAGCCCGCAACCCCACAGTCACGCGCTCCCCATCACCAACCCCAGGAGCCGGCACCCGCAACTCCCCACATAAGGCCACACCAGAACTCACAACCCCAGCCAACAAATTAATCCGAGGATTCCCCAAAAAATCCGCAGCAAACAGATTAGCCGGCCGCGCATACAACTCCAACGGCGGCGCGAACTGCTGCAACTCCCCATCCTTCATCATCGCGATATGAGTACTCATGGTCAAAGCCTCGAGCTGATCATGCGTCACGTAGATAACGGTAGCCCCGGTCTCCACATGCAGCCGCTTCAACTCAGCCCGCATATCCATCCGCAACTTGGCGTCCAAGTTCGACAGCGGCTCATCCAACAACAACACCTTGGGCCGCATCACAAGCACCCGAGCGATGGCAACACGCTGCTGCTGCCCACCCGACAACTCGCTCGTGAACCGCTTCAGATAAGGCTCGATCTGCAACGCAGCAGCCACCTGCTCAACGCGCTCCGCCACTTCGCGCCGCCCCAGCCGCTTGACCTGCAACCCGAACGCGATGTTCTCGAACACCGTCAGATGCGGCCACAACGCGTAGCTCTGGAACACCAGCCCGAGCCCACGCTTGGACGGCGGCACGGACCGACCGCGTTCCAGCGAGAACACGACCTCGTCTCCGATCGCGATCTCGCCCGAGGTAGGCATCTCCAACCCCGCGATCATCCGCAAGGTCGTAGTCTTCCCGCACCCGGAGGGCCCCAGGAACGTAGTGAACGACCCATCCGGCACGACGAGATCGAGGTTCTTGACGGCCGGCGCGGCGCCGCCGGCGTACTGCTTAACGATGCTGGTCAGGACGATGTCGGGCATGGTTAACCTCCAAGCCCCTTGGCGAGGTCCGTCTTCATCAGTCTCCGAGATAGGGCGGTGCTGGTGACGACGATGATGATCAGCAGCAGCACCATCGCGTTGGTGTACGGGTACCAGCCGCGGTCGGTGTAGCGCAGGGTGATGGTGGTGGCGAGCTGCGTCGCGGGCGTGACTAGCAGGATGAGCAGCGAGAGTTCGCGCGTGACGGAGATGAACGGCAGCAGCATGCCGGAGAAGTAGCTGGCTTTCTGCACCGGGAAGAGGATCCGCCGCATGCGCGTCCACCACGACGCTCCCGCCACGATGGCGGCCTCCTCCAGCTCGGGTCCGACCTGCATCATCGCGCCGACGCCGGCCTTGACCGCGTACGGCAGGTATCCGACGACGCAGGCGATGACGAGGAGCCAGAACGAGCCGTAGAGGGCGGGCACTGGGCCGCGCGCGACGGCGAACATCGCCAGGTACACCGAGCCGAGCGCCACCGACGGCATCAGGTACGGCAGGAACGCGAGCTGGTCGAGAGCCTTCGACAACCAGGTGCCGCGCAGCCTGACGATCAGGTAGCCGAACACCACGCCCAGCACACCGCAGATGAGCGCGACGGTCACGGCGAGCTTCATGGTGTTGCCGAGCGCGCGCATCAGCGCGGGGTTGCGCAGGACGCCGGCCTCGCCGGTGCCGAGGCCGATGGAGAGGCTCGCCTCCCCTATCCAGTAGTGCAGCGAGAGATTGCTCCAGGAGTAGACGCCGGGGCGGAGCATCAGCGTGTCGATGATCAGCGCGCCGATCGGCACCGCGATGACGGCGCCGATGAACAGCAGTACCAGCGCCGCGATGGGCCTGCGCCACGCCCCGAGCTTCACGAGGTTGGCCCTGGCGCCCTTACCGGAGATCGTCACGAAGCTGCGCCTCGCCCCGATCACCCTGTGGTTCATGTACAGCACCAGCACACCCATCAGGACCATGAACAGCGCGGCGATGTAGCCGATGCCGGGCCGCTGGCCGATGAGGTTGG
Source organism: uncultured bacterium (assembly GCA_964473205.1). Taxonomy (GTDB): domain Bacteria; phylum Deinococcota; class Deinococci; order Deinococcales; family Trueperaceae; genus CAYMRL01. Next base: position 18,401 of record CAYYOK010000031.1, read on the forward strand.
CGTACAGGGAGGTCGAGAGCATGAACTCACGCACCGGCCCGCCCAGGAACGCGGGCGTGCCGAAGCTGCCGAGGCCCTTGCTGAACGTGAGCAGGAAGGTGCTGAAGACGGCGGGCAGCACCAGCGGGAACACGATGCGGCGCAGGATCGTCATGCGCGAGGCGCCGAGCAGCTCGGCGGACTCCTCGAGCTGGGCGTCGATGTTGCGGATGGCGCCGCCGATCAGCATGAAGCCGAACGGGAAGTAGTGCAGCGCCAGGGTGAGTGTGATCGGGAACAGCCCGTACGCGAACCAGTCGGGCGTCGAGATGCCGGTCAGCGCCTGGAAGATGCCGGGCGTGCCGCCGATGCGCTGGTTCTTGAAGATCGCCAGCCACGCGAGAGCCAGCGTCCACGACGGCATCACGTACGGGATGATCGCCGCGTTCGAGATCAGGCCCTTGAGCGGCAGGTCGGTGCGGATCACCAACCACGCCAGCCCGCCGCCGATGATCAGAGCGAGCACCGACAGGCTGACCGACACGATCAGCGTGTTGATCAGCGGCCGGTAGAAGAAGGCCATCGAGTTGCTGCCGACGAAAGTGCGCTCGTAGTGCGCGGTGGTGTAGTCGCCGGGCATGGAGCCGGGGATCTGGAAGCGCTCGAGCGGGTGGACTATGAACGTCTCCTCGATCATGACCCCGAGTGGGACCACGACGAAGAACGCAAGGACCAGCAGCAACGCGAAAGCGATGACGCGCTGCGGCGTCAGCTTGAACCTCAGACGTCGCAGCGCGCCGGTCAAGAACAGGTCTCCCTACTCAGAAACGGGCTTCGCTCTACCTTTGCGCGTACTTCAACCAGGTATCGAGCACCTCACCGCGGTGCTGGGCGGCGAAGTCGAGGTCGTAGCCCCAGAGGCGCTCCTCCCACCAGGTCCACGGCATGTCGCCCTCGAACGGCACCTGGTTGGGGTTCGGCGTGTAGACGCCGGGCGAGTCGGCCCACGGCGCGAAGCCCTCGAGCGTGCCGAGGTACTCCATGAACAGCTTGGCTGCGTTCGGGTGGCGAGCGTCGGAGGCGAGCTGCAGGATGATCGGGTAGTAGTAGCCGAGCGTCGGCTCGATCTGCCTGGACTCGGAGAGCGCGAGGTCCTGGAGAGGGATGTCGCGGTGCTTGGAGAACACGTAGAACATGCCGTAAGGCGGAGCGTCCTGACCGCGTGCGCCGACGGCCTCGCCGATGCGCGTGTCGGAGGTCATGATGATCGGGTCGTTCATCAGGAAGCGGCGGATGAACTCGAGGCCGGCGTTCGCCTCGGTGAGTTGGAGGGTCTCGCCGGTCAGCTCGGTGTAGGCGGCGGCGAGCTCGTCGGAGCGGCGCACCCACTCGGTGAAGGCGTTCTGGTGCTCGCCGGTGATGGCCATGTCGCGGATCATCACGCGCCCGCGGTACTCGGGCATGGTGAGCTCCCAGACGTTGGTGAACGGGTCGCCGTCCGGGTGCGCTTCGGTGTTGAAGCCGAAGATGCGGTTGATGTAGCCGAGGACCAGCGGGTCCTGATGGTGCGGGGCGAAGCTGGCGGCCGCGGTCGGCGGGACGTAGTTGACGAAGTAGCCGGTGGCCGAGAGGAGCTCGCGGGCGGCGACCCAGTCCTCGACGACGATCATGTCGACGTTGCGGGCGCCGGCGCGGGACTCCTGGTAGGCGCGTTGGATCAGGTCCTGCTCGCCTAAGCGGGTGACCTCGACCTGGATGCCCGTCAGCTCGGAGAAGGTGGTCGCGGCGACCTCGGTGCGGCTCGTCGTGGAGTAGACGACGAGGGTGCCCTCCTGCCTGGCGGCCGCCTCGATCGCGGCCCAGTCCTCCTGGGCGAGGGCCGTGCCGACGAGGGCGAGCGTTGCCGCGATCAGAGCTGTGAGCAGACGTCTTGCGGATCTGGTCATGTGACCCTCCAAGGAGCCGATGCCGCGCGTGCGCGACGTGAGCGAGCGTGAAGTACCGCTACTCGAGAGCTGGCGTTGGCGCACAATACATCGTCTAGACCTTTCGTGGAGGGGCGAGGGTCCCGGGCCGGAGCTGGTGGCCGCGAGGGCGGGGGCTGGGGGTCGGGGCCGGGGTACCGGGGTGGCGGCGGCCGGGGTGGCGGCGGCCGAGGACCGGGTGTGCACTTTCGGGTACCCCTAGGCTAGGCAGATGCCTAGGTCACAGCGGGCTCACCTGACTGGCCGAGCTGGAGGCAGACGAACATGCCGTCGCGAGAGGAAACGCCGACGATAGAGCCCTCGTCTTGGTTGTGTTAGCCGACTCGCCTGGCCATCCCATCGCAGGTCGAGTCGGTAGTCGCGTCTGCAAGCCGAGTGGCCTGACAGGGATCCCAAGAAAGGACGATAGTTCCGTCCCAGACGCCGGTGAACGGATCACGTGGCTGAGCGCTCACTTCAAGAAAACATGTAGATCTGAAGTGGCGGTTCAGATTTGCAGCCGCGCGCCACAGCCCCCTTGACACACCGCGCCAGCCCACTGCTAGACTCCGCGTAGCATCGCTGAACAAAAGTGAGGAACAAATGTCCAGCAGTTCATCTCAGGACCTCCGCTTCCTGCACACGGTCGCGTCCCTCTACCACCTCGAGGGCAAGACCCAGGTGCAGATAGCCGAGCTGCTGTCCGTCTCGCGCACCAAGGTCCTGCGGGCGCTGCACGAGGCGCGCGCGCTGGGCATCGTCCAGATCACCGTCGTCGACCCTTCCGAGACCAACGGCGGTCTCGCCAACGAGCTCGAGTCGCGGCTCGGGCTGCGCAAGGCGATCGTCGTCGCCGGGCACCCGAGCGACCCGGCGTTCACCCGCCAGCGCGTCGGGCACGCCGCCGCCGCCTACCTCGAGGAGACTCTGCCCCTCGAGGGCACCCTGGGCCTCGGCTGGGGCCGGACCCTCTACGACGTAACGCAGGCGATGGAGGCCACCCGGCGGCGCGACCTGCACGTCACCCCGCTGCTCGGCGGCCTCGGCAAGATCGCCCCGAGCTTCCAGGTCCACGACATGGCGCGCGTGCTCAGCGAGAAGCTGGGCGGGCGCTGGCGGACGCTCTACGTGCCGGCGCTGGTCGACAGCCAGGAGGCCTACTCCTCGCTGATGGCCTCGGCCGACGTCAGCCAGGTGACCGCGGCCTGGGACCGGCTGGACGTCGCGCTCATCGGCATCGGCAACGTCGACCTCGGCAAGGAGGTGCAGATGCTCTTCGCCGACTACCTGGACGACGGCGCCGTCGGGGAGCTCCAGAGCGCCGGAGCCGTCGGGGACGTCTGCATGCGCTTCTTCGACGCCGACGGGCGCCCGGTGTCCGGCTCCCTGCCCTACCTGTTCAGCATCGGCCTCGAGCAGGTGCGGGCCGTTCCCCACGTCATCGGCGTCGCCTGCGGCGCCTCGAAGGCCGCCGCCATCCTCGGAGCGGTGCGCGGCGGCTACCTAGACACCCTCGTCACAGACGCGGCCGCGGCCAGAGAAGCCCTGAGGCTTCACGGCACGACCGCCGACAGGAGCGAACCATGAGCGGCACCAGGGTGAGGCTCGGCAAGATCTTCGGCGCCGACGGGCGCAGCGTCGTGGTGGCCATGGACCACGGCCTTCCCGGCATGTTCCCGCTCGGCCACCTCGCGGACCCGGCGAGGCTGCTGGCGGCCATCGCGGCGGGGGGCGCGGACGCGGTGCTGACCACTCCCGGCATCGCCAAACGCTTCGCTCCTCATCTCGGGAAGCTCGGACTGATCCTGCGGCTCGACGGCGGCGCCACCAGCATCGGCGAGGCCGCGCGCGGCTCGAGTCTCATCGCCTCGGTCGAGAGTGCGCTGCGCCTGGGCGCGGACGCCGTCGCGGTGATGGGCATGTGCGGCACCGACGACGAGGCGCGCAGCCTCAGGACGCTGGGCGAGGTCGCCACCGAGTGCCGCACGCTCGGGATGCCGTTGATGGCCGAGATGCTGCCGCTGGGCCTCGGGGGCGAGCCGAGCGTTGCCGAGGTCGCGATGGCCGCGCGCGTCGGCGCCGAGCTGGGCGCCGACATCATCAAGACCAAGTACGTCGGCCCGGCCGACGCCTACCGCGAGGTCACCAAGACCTGCTTCGCTCCGGTGCTGATCCTCGGCGGCAGCGAGCGCGAGATGAGCCAGGTGACCGGCACCATCAGCGAGGCGCTCGTGGCCGGCGCGGCCGGCGTGGCGATCGGCCGCAGCGTCTGGCGCGCCGGGGACGTGACCGCCGCTGTGCGCGCGATCGTGAGCACCGTCCGCCAGGCCGAGCCGGCGGGCACCAGCGTCGCGGAAGCCCTGCTGCGGTGAGCTTCCAGCGGGTCGGTCTGATCGTGAACCCCAGGGCGGGTGCGGGAGGCGGCGACGGCATCGCCGCCGCCCGGACCGTGCTCGAGGCGCTCCAGCCGGAGCGGTTGATCACCGGCCCTGGGTCTCTGGGAGAGGACGCGGCGCGCGGCAGCCTGACGAACACCAGAAGGCTCACCGTCGTCGGCCCGCGCGCAGATGGCGCCGCCTCGGAGGAAGCCGTCGCCGACGGACGCCTGGCCACCCAGCAGATCGCCCGTGAGGCCTCGCGCCTTGGCGCCGAGGTCCTGGTGGTCGTCGGCGGCGACGGCACCATGGCCGACGCGGCCACTGCCCTGCATGCGGCCGGCTCGCGGCTGCCGATCCTCGGCGTCGGCGCCGGCTCGACCAACGCCGGTGGCCTGGTGACCCTGCTGCGAACCGAGCTGAACCAACTGGCCGGAGCCGCGACGAAGGTCGAGAGCGTCAGCGCGCTCGAGCTCCGCCTTCCAGACGGGGACACCGTGCTGGCGTTCAACGACGTGGTGGTGGGCGACACCATCTGCGGCACGCTCGACGGCCGCTTCGTGAACCTCGGAGCCGAGGCCTACATGCGCGGCGAGACGGTTCAGCGCTCGCCCGAGCCGCTGCTCTGCCCCGGCGCGCGGGTGACGAAGCTGCGTGCGGCGACCCGCGAGGACGCACACAGTGAGAGCGCAGGCGCTGACGTAGCGGCGCGCGCCAGGGTCGGCGGCAATGAGCTGCTGGTCTCGGCGGGCCTCGCGGCCGGCAGCGTGGTGGTCGGCTTCACCCGCACCGGCGACGTGATGGGTCAGGCGCTGCTCGGCGGCCTGGGCCTGTCGTCCGTCGCCGGTGTCCCCGCGGCCTGCCTGGTCTCGTCCTTCCCGGTCGTCTACGCCGAGATGTCGGCCCCCTGCCACGCGGCGATGGAGCCGCTCGAGAGCTCCTACGTCGGACTCGCCGAGGGCGAGGTCATCCGGCTCGAAGGCTTCGACGACGGCGCCGTCCTGTGCGCCGACGGCAACCCGCTGCACGCCTTACGCGCCCACGACACGGCGGAGGTACGACTGATCGTCGGAGCCTGCCGGGTCGTTCGGCTGGCCGGAGGTGGGAGTTGACCCGCAGGGACACCGCGGCAGCCGACCCGGGCGCCTCGCTGCTCGAGCGCGCTCACGGCATGCTGGCGGGAGCCGCCGTCGGGGACGCTCTCGGCATGCCGACCGAGTTCCTGACCCCCGAGACCATCGCCGACTGGTACGGCGGCATCACGACGCTGACGCGCGCCGACCCTCGCCATCCCCACCATCGGCTGCCGGCAGGCTCGGTCACCGACGACACCGACCACACCCTGATGCTGGCCGAGCTGCTGCTGGAGCGCGGCGCCATCGAGCCGCTCGCCCTCGCCGAGGCGCTCCTGGCGTGGGGCACCAGCGAGCGCGTGATGGCCAACCGCTTCATCGGGCCGTCGACGCTCAAGACGCTGACGGCGCTGCGCGATGGCGCTCCCCCCGAGAGCGTGCCGCGCGGCGGGACGAGCAACGGCGCCTGCATGCGCCTCGCCGGGCTCGCCATCGCGCTGCCAGACCGCGAGGAGCTGACGGACCAGGTCGTGGCCTCCTGCAGCGTCAGCCACTACACCCGCCGGGCGATCACCGGCGCGCTGGCCATGGCCTTCGCGCTGTCAGAGGCGCTCGCCGAAGGCGCCACGCTCGCGAGCGTGGCCGCCGCGGCAAGGGTGGGCGCCGTTCGGGGCCTCGAGCACGGCGAGTGGACCTGGACCCCGCCCATCGAGCGCCGCATCGACCACGTCCTCGAGTGGCTGCGGACGCTGCCGGAGGACCGCGTGCTGGCGAACCTCTACGACCTGATCGGCGTCGACATGTACGGCGAGCAGATGGTCCCCGACACCATCGGCCTGACGGGCCTGGCCGGCGGCGACCCTAACCGCGCCATGCTGCTGGCCGCCAACCTCGGCGGGGACTCCGACACGCTGGCCTCGATGACCGGCTCTTTGTGCGGCGCGCTCAAGGGCGTGCGGGCGATCGATCCCGACTGGCTGGCGCAGGTGGAGGCGGTCAACGGGCTCGACCTCGGCGCGCTGGCTGGACGGCTGGTCGCGTTCCGGCTGAAACCCGGAGTCGATGGCACGACCACCGAGACGACCACGGGCGCCGTCGACGGCGCGGCGGGCGGCGAGTCCGACGCCGGAGGCCCCGGATGCTAGGCACCCGCCCAGCCGCCACCCAAGACCGCCCCGGACCGCTGGCCGAGCTGCGGCTGTTCCTCGCCAAGCCCAACCTCAGGCGGCAGATGTGGACGGCGCTGCTGTTCCTGGCGCCGTCGCTGCTGGTGCTCATCGTCTTCGTCTACTTCCCGATCCTGTGGGCGTTCGGCATCAGTTTCACCAACTGGCAGGCGGGCGCCGCGCGCGTGACCAGCTTCGTCGGCATCAGCAACTACGTCACCACGCTCACCTCCGCCGACTTCTGGAGCGCGCTCAAGCACACGGGCTACTTCATCGTGCTGAAGCTGCCGATCGACATGGTGCTGTCGCTGTGCGTCGCCATGCTGCTCAACCAGAAGCTCAGGGGCATGAGCTTCTTCCGCGTGGCGATGTTCATGCCGGTCGTCACCTCGATGGTGGCGGCCGCCGCCATCTGGCGCGTGCTCTACAACCCCTCGACCGGCTTCCTCAACTACCTGCTCAACACGGTCGGGCTGCCCAGCCAGCGCTGGCTGCGCGACCCCAGCCTCGCCATGCCCTCGGTCGTCCTGGTCGCTCTCTGGAAGGGCCTCGGCTACAACATCGTCATCTTCCTGGCAGGCCTGCAGAACATCGGCCGCCACTTCTACGAGGCCGCCGAGCTCGACGGCGCCAACGGCTGGCAGCGCTTCCGCCACATCACCCTGCCGCTGCTCTCGCCCGTCACCTACTTCGTGCTGCTGATCGGCATCATCAACTCGTTCCAGGTCTTCTCGCTGGTGCACGTACTGGCGCCAGACGGCGGGCCCCTCAACAGCGTCGAGGTGCTGGTGTTCTACCTCTACCGGCTGACGTTCCAGGAGTTCAAGTTCGGGCAGGGAGCGTCGGTGTCGTTCATCCTCTTCGCGATCGTGCTGGGGATCTCGCTGCTGCAGCGGCGCTTCGCCGAGAAGCGGGTTCACTACGAATGAGCTACCGCCTGGGACGCTTCTTCGGCAGGTCCGGCACCTACGTGCTGCTCATCGTGATGAGCGCCGCCACCGTCTTCCCGTTCGTGTGGATGCTCGGTACGGCCCTCAAATCGCCGCAGGAGATCTTCGCCTACCCGCCCACGCTGTGGCCCGACGAGCTACGGTGGGAGAACTTCGCCACCGTGCTGCAGCGCGTGCCGTTCCTGCGCTTCTACCTCAACAGCCTGCTGGTGACCTCGCTGATCACCTTCTGGCAGGTGGCGACCTCGGCGCTCGCCGGCTACGCGTTCGCGCGGCTCGAGTTCCCGTTCAAGAACGTCGTCTTCACCATCTACATCGCGACACTGATCATCCCCAACCAGGTGACGATGCTGCCGCTGTTCCTGATGGTCAGCCGCTTCGGCTGGATCGACACCTACCAGGGCCTGACCGTGCCGTTCCTCGCCAGCGCGTTCGCCGTGTTCTTCCTGCGCCAGTTCTTTCAGACCATCCCGCGCGAGCTCGAGGAGGCTGCGCTGGTCGACGGCGCCAGCCGCCGCCGCATCCTGTTCCAGATCGTGCTGCCGCTGGCGCGCCCCGCTCTCGCCACGATCACGCTGTTCATCTTCCTGAGCGAGTGGGACAACTACCTCTGGCCCCTGATCGTCACCAACAGCCAGGTGATGCGCACCCTGCCGATCGGGCTGCGGTTCTTCGTCGAGGAGAGCGGCGGCCAGCTGCACCTGATGATGGCCGGCGCCGTGATGGCGGTCGTGCCGATCCTCCTGATCTTCTTCATGGCGCAGCGCCAGTTCATCGAAGGCATCGCGATGACCGGGAGCAAGGGCTGATGGCCGCCCGGCTGCCAGGCGCGCGCCGACGCACCGCGAAGGGGGTGAGCGCTCGACGCTGAGACCGCCAGGCCACGACGCCCCAGCCGGTCGGCGAGCTCGCGGCCGGCGACCACCACCCGCATCTGAAGCCCTAAGGAAGGAAGCGAGAATGACGAACCTGAGGAGCAAGCTCACCACCCTGCTGGCCACCGCGCTGCTGAGCGTCGTCGCGCTGGCGACGGCGCAGACCACGATCGAGTTCTGGTACGCCGTCGGCGGCTCGCAAGGCACGGCGATCCAGGAGATGATCGACGAGTTCAACGCCACCAACGAGTACGGCATCACCGTCAACGGCACCTACTCCGGCGCGTACGGCGACACCGCGCAGAAGATCGTCGCCTCGCTGGCCGCCAACTCGCTGCCGCAGGGCGGCCTGGTCCCGGCCGGCCCGCTGTGGACCTGCCGCGAAGGCAACTACCTGCTCGAGGAGCACATGGCGGGGCCCGAGGGGCTCAGCGAGGACTACTTCTTCGAGGTCCTGCTCGACTACAACCGTTACGACGGCCACCTCTGCGGGCTGCCGTTCAACAACAGCACGATGGTGATGTTCTACAACCAGGACCTGATGGCGCGCGCCGGGCTCGACCCCGAAGCTCCGCCGCAGACCTGGGACGAGCTGGTGGCGCAGGCCACGCAGATCGTGCAGAACGTGCCCGGCAGCATCGGCGTCGAGGTGCGTGACGAGGCCTGGTGGCTCAAGGCCCTCATCCTCCAGAACGGCGGACAGATCGTGACCGAGGACCCGATCGCGCCCGCGTTCCACGAGGCCGCCGGCGTCGAGGCCCTCGAGTTCTGGCAAGGCCTCGTCGACGCCGGGCTCATGCCCGCTAGCCAGCACGACGTCTCGCGCGACCTGTTCATCGCCGGACGCGTCGGCTTCCTGATGGCCAGCACCGCGTCCGTCGCCACGGTGGCCGGCGGCGCCAGCTTCCCGCACGGCACCGACCTGCTGCCCGGCAAGCTGCAGCGCGGCGCCACGGTGGGCGGCGCCAACCTGGTGATGTTCCCCTCGACGCCCGAGCAAGAGCTCGCCACCTGGCGCCTCCTGAAGTTCCTCACCAGCGTCGAGAACAGCATCAAGTTCACCACCGCCACCGGCTACGTGCCGATCAGCCCCGCCGCCGCCGAGAGCGCCGAGATCCAGGCGCTGCTCGCCGAGCAGCCCGCCAACGCCGCCGGCTTCAACCAGCTCGCGGTGTCGAGCCAGTACCCGCACTTCTTCGCGATGGGCACGATGGACGGGCTCCTGGCCGACGTGATCGAGTTCGTCGAGCTCGGGGTCAAGACGCCCGCTGCTGCGCTCAAGGACGCCGCCGACACCCTGATCGTCGAGATCGCGGCCAGCCAGTAGTCACCAGTGGTTAGGCATTGAAGCATCACCCGGCTCGCGCGGCCCCACCGCCTCACGGCAGGCCGGCGCTCGCGCGAGCCGGCCTATCTTCAGAAAGGAACGACTGGCATGGCAGCACGCCCAACCCTCGGGGTCAGCACCTCCGCGTTCTTCCCCAAGCCGATCTCGGAGACCCTGGCCATCCTCGCGGACCAGCCTTGGCGCGGCGTGGAGCTGATGCCCCAGGCGCCCAGCGAGTGCCGCCCCGCCCACGGCGAGCGGCTGCTCGAGCTGGGCGAGGGGCGCTTCGACTTCTGCGGCATCCACTTCCCGCAGATCCTGGCGCCGTTCCTCTACAACCCCGACCCCTCCGCCTTCGCGTTCGGTCAGGAGCTCTCGGCCGACATCGCCGCGCTGGCCGGCGTGATCGGCGCGCGCGCCATCGTGGTGCACGGACCCTGGGCCAACATGGCCGAGGGCGCGTTCCTCGAGGCAACGCTCGCCAACCTGCGCCTGATGTGCGACGCGGCCGCTCCCCACGGGGTGACCATCGCGCTCGAGAACACCCCCAGCTCGCCGATGGGCGACTCGGTGGCGAGCATGACGGCGTTCGCCGCTCAGGTCGGCAGGAGCAACTTCGGCTACACCTTCGACGTGACCCACACCTACGAGATGGGCCAGGAGCCGTGGCCGTACCTCGAGGGCCTGCCGAGCATCGCGCACGTGCACGCCTCGGACTTCGACCTCGCCACCCAGCGCCGCCACACGCTGCCGGGTGATGGCGACGTCGACTGGCCGCGGGTGATCGGCGCCCTCGCCCGGCGCGGCTTCAGCGGCAACTTCGTGCTCGAGCTGCTCAAGAGCAGCCTGGGCGAGGATCCCGCCGCCAGCCTGCGCGCGGCGGCCGCTCTCCTCGACCCGCTCATCGACGGCGCCTACACGGCCGCAGAGCGGGCGACCGCGCG
>CAYYOK010000032.1:0-27531 GCA_964473205.1 uncultured bacterium
CTGCTGCTGGTGGATCGCGGCTGGGTGCCGTTCGAGCACGACGAGGTGCCGGTGGCCGTGGCCGCGCCGCCCGCCGGGACGGTCACCGTCGAGGGTCGCCTGCGCGCCCCGACGCAGCCGCCCGAGGGCGCCGCGGCGGCGCTGGCCCCGCGCGACCCGCCTGCTGGCGCTCTGGTGCAGAGCTTCTACGTCGACGTAGGCAGGCTCGCCGCTCAGATGCCGGGCGAGCTGGTGCCGGCGTTCGTCGAGCTGAGGGCTCAGTCGCCCGCGCAGGATGGCCAGTACCCGATCGTCGTGCTGCCCCCCGAGCCCACCGAAGGCTCGCACCTCGGCTACTCGATCCAGTGGTTCTCGTTCGCGGTCGTCGGCGTGGTCGGCTACGCGCTGCTGCTGCGCTCCGTCACCCGCGTCACTCGCGGCACGGGCGGTGCCGAGACCGAGCGTGACCCAGGCGTCACCCGCGTCAAACGACCGCCTTCCGCAACGCCTCCTCGAGGCCCGCGAGGAGCTGCCTGAACGGCTTCACGAACTTGTCGACGCCCTCCGCCTCGAGCTGATCGCTGACCTCGTCCAGGTCGATGCCCCTGGCGGCGAGCGCCTTCACGTCCGCATGCGCCTCCTCGACCCCGTCAGAGATCCGGTCGGCCGGGTCGCCGTGGTCGCGGTAAGCGTCGAGCGTCTCGAGCGGCAGGGTGTTGATCGTCTCGGATCCGACGAGCGGCTCGACGTACTTGACGTCGGAGTAGCTGGGGTCCTTCGTGCCGGTCGAGGCCCACAGCAGCCGCTGCGTCGCCGCCCCGGCGGCGCTGAGCCGCGCGAAGCGCGCGGAGAGCGCCCCGAACTCCTCGAGGTAGAGCTGGTACGCGAGCTTCGCGCTCGCGATCGCCGCCTTGCCCCTGAGGCTCTGCGCGCCGCCGCCCATCGCGTCCAGGCGCGGGTCGATGAGCACGTCGATACGGCTGAGGAAGAAGCTCGCGACCGACTGCACGCCCCTGACGTCCTCGCCGTTCGCCAGGCGCCGCTCCAGCCCGGCCAGGTACGCCTCGATGACCTGGCGGTAGCGCTTCATACCGAAGAGCAGCGTGACGTTGACGTTGATGCCCTCGGCGATCAGCTGCTCGATCGCGACCAGCCCGGCATCGGTGCCCGGCACCTTGATGAAGACGTTCGGCCTGCCGAGGCGGCCCCACAGGTGGCGAGCCTCGGCGAGCGTGCCCTCCGCATCGTGGGCCAGCTCGGGCGAGACCTCGAGCGACACGTAGCCGTCGACGCCGCCGGACGCGTCGTGCTGCGCGCGGAAGAGGTCGGCGGCGCCCTTGATGTCCGCGACGACCAGCTCCTCGTAGGCCGCGGCCGCGTCCAGTCCGGCGGCCGCCAGCTTGGCGACGGCGGCGTCGTAGTCGCTGGACTGCGTGATCGCCTTGTGGAAGATCGCGGGGTTGGAGGTGACGCCCCTGAGGCCGTCGTCGTCGATCAGCCGCTTCAGGGTGCCGTCCGTCAACCACGACCTGCGGATCTCGTCGAGGTAGACGGACTGGCCGAACTCGGTCAGGCGCTTGAGGGGGTTCATGACACCAGATGATAAGGCGCGCGGCGCGTCGAGCCCGTTCGGGACCGCCGCGCCGATGGCCGCGGCCGACACCAGGCAGCGCGGCGATACTGCCGGCCTCAGCTGTGCTCGAGGCCGTCGGCGACCAGCACGTCGCCTTCGACCTTCAGGCGCACGCGCGGCAGCGGCGTGACGGCCGGCCCGCTGACCGCGCGGCCCGCCCTCAGCGGGTCGAACACGCTCAGGTGGCAGGGACAGGTCAGCGCGGGGTGCCGTCCCTGGTAGTTGAAGGCGAAGTTGATGGCGTCGACGTCGGAGTTGAACGACACGATGCAGTACTGGTGAGTGCAGATGCGGCTGAACGCCGCCAGGTGAGCGACGTCCACGCCCACGGGGCTGGTTATCGTCAGCCCGCCCGGTACCCGCTCCGGCACGCGGATCGCGACCGCAGGCAGGCTCGGCGCGCCGGCCAGCTCGAAGTACACGGCGTCCCAGTCGCCGGTGAACGAGGACAGCGCGGCGACGCGGGTGGCCGGCCTGTCGTCGAACTCGGGGTTCGCGCTGGCGGCCGGCTTGAGGAAGTGGACCCGCGCGGCTTCGTAGATGCCGTAGGCCGCACCGCCGGCCACTGCCAGCACCGGCAGGCGCCAGGCCCACTTGATCAGCTCGCGGCGGCCGGCGTCGGGCGCTTCCCCGGCGGGCCTCGCCTCGGCTTGCCCTTCCTCGGCGACCCCATCCGCCGCGGGCCTCTCCTCGGCGTCGGTCACGGCGTGTCCGCTAGGGCGAGGACCTGCGTCACGTACGCCACGACCCCCTCTATCTGGCTCGGCGTCAGCGTCGCCTGGAACGCCGGCATCAGCCCGCGCCCGAAGCGCACCGCGTCGGTGACGTTCGCGAGGTTGGCGGCGCGCTGGCTGCCGGCCAGCCTGACGCCGACGCCGCCGGTGCCGGTGGCGCCGTGGCACAGAGCGCAGTTGGCGGCGAAGACCTGCTGTCCCAGCGCCAGCTCGGCCGAGGAGCCGCTCGGCTCCTCGCCGCGCGCTCGCGCCTCGGCCGCCTCGAGCAGCACCGCCGCGCCGAGCGGATCGGCGGGGGAGCCCGCGAGGTAGGTGCGCAGCGCCTCGACGGCCGCCTCGTGCTCGCCCAGCTCGAGGTAGGCGCTGCCGAGCGCGAACTGGCTCGCCGGATCGAGCGCAGCTAGGGAGCCGGCCTGCTCGCTCGCTCGCGCGATGACCATCGCGGCATCGGCGGGCCGGCCGGCCCGCAGCAGCATCTGCCCGGTGCGCGACAACGCGGTCACGTCGAGCGGATCGTGCCGGCTCAGCACCTGGAAGTACACGTCGACGGCGCGCTCCTGCTCGCCGAAGAGCCAGAAGGCATCGGCGAGCGCCAGCAGGTTGGCGTGGCTCGGATCGTCCGCCACGGCCTGCGTGAGGGGCACCAGCTCCTCGAGCAGTGCGAGACGCTCCGCCGCCTGCGGGTCGCTGTCGCCTCTCACCTCGGCGAGGGAGCGCGCCGCGTCGAGCGCCGTCGGCAGGTCGCCGAGCGCGTACGCGACCTCGGTCAGCCAGGTGAGGGTGTCGGGGTCGAGGGGATCGACGTCGCGGGCCCGCTTGAGCCACTCGAGCGAGGAGGCGATGTCCGACTGCAGGTCGATCATCGCCAGGCGCTGGAACGCGCCCTTGGGGGCCTCGCTGCCGCGCCCGGCCACCTCGAGGTACGCGGCGCGCGCGTCCTCGAGCTGCCCTACCTCGATGTAGAAGTCACCGAGCGCGATGAGGTTGGCGGGCGTCGGATCGTTCGCCGCCGAGCTGAGCAGCGCCTGCAGGCGCCTGGCGGCGTCGACGTCGGTCGTGGTCACGGTCGCGTCCCTGCCCACGCGCGGGAGCACGTAGCCGGGCAGCACGGCCGCCATGGCGATGAAGACGGCGAGGATCAGCGCCGGGACAGTCGCGGAGCGCCGCACCGACTGCGCCTTGCGCTCGGCACCCTCGGCGCGCCGGCCGGCCAGCTCGGCGGTTCTCGCGTCGATGGCGCCGAGCGTCTTGGCAGCCTTCGCCTCGTAACGGCGCCGCAGGGCGTCGAGCCGCTCGGCCGACATGCCGGTCCTAGCGTCGAGCTCGCGGATCGCGCGGAACAGCGCGTCGCGCTCCTCCTGCAGCTCCAGGAGCCGCGGGTCGCGGTCGTCCGGCAGCGGGTCGGCCGTGCCCGGTACGAGCAGCGGCACGGCGACGTACGCGAACGCCAGCAGCGCCAGGATCGCGATCGCGACGATCGTCAGCACTCAGCCCTCGCTCTCGGAGGCGCCGAGCTCGCGCCTGACGCGCTCGAGCTCGCCGGCATCGACGGGGATGGGCGTCCTGGCGGCCTTCAGCCAGCGCCTCGCCACGAGGCCCAGGATGACGAGCGCGGTGCCGAGCGCGGCGACGGGCAGCAGCCACACCAGCAGGTGCACCCCGCGCTTGGGCGGGTCGAGCATGATCCAGTCGCCGTAGCGCGCCTGGAAGTAGGCGTAGATCTCGCTTTCGCTGCGTCCCTCGACCAGCTGCTGCTGGATCAGCTCGCGCATCTGCACCGCGATCTGCGAGTTGGAGTCCGCGACGCTCTCGGACACGCACACCGGGCAGCGCAGCTGTGCGGCGATCTGGAAGACGCGCGACTCCAGCTCCACTCGCTGCGCGCGCGCCGGCGTGACCGACAGCGTCGCCAGCGCCAGCGCGGCGGCGAGCAGGAGGCCGTGCCTGAGCGAGCGCGTCACCGCAAGATCGCCTCGAGCTGCTCGGTCATGACCTCGGCGGTCACTGGACCGATGTGCCTGAAGCTGATGACGCCGTCTCTGCCGATGAAGTAGGTCTCGGGCACGCCGTAGAGCGCCCAGTCGACGCTGATCGCGCTGGAGTTGTCGATCCCGTTCGGGAAGCTGAGCGAGAACTGCGACAGGAACGCGCGCCCCTCGTCCAGCCTGTCGCGGTCCTGGGTCTGCACGCCGATGAAGCGCACGCCGCTCTCCTGGTACTCCTCCCAGAAGGCTTGCAGCACGGGAGCCTCGTCGTAGCAGGGCAGGCACCACGACGCCCAGAAGTTGACGACCAGCGGCGAGCCGAGCAGGTCCGAGAGGCGCAGGGTCGCGCCGTAGTCGGGCTGGTAGCGCTCGTAGAGCGGCATCTCGAAGTCGGGGGCCGCCTTGCCGAGCCGGTTGGACGGTATGTCGCGGTCGGGGGCGCCGCGCAGCAGGCCGAAGGCGAACAGCCCGCCCAGCGCCGCGACGACGCCGGCGACGATGAGGAAGCGTCTCACGCCTTCACCGCGCGGCCGTCGTCGGCGAGCTGAACCGCCGGGATGCGGGTCGTCGTGCGGCTGCCGAGCGAGAAGCCGGTTCCGAGCACGATGATCGCGCCGCCCAGCCAGATCCAGGTGACCAGCGGGCTCTTGACGGCGCGCAGCACGACGAAGGTGCTGTCGGGCCCCAGCGTGCTGTTGAGGTTCAGGTAGAGGTCGTGCCACGGGGTGTAGATCACGGCCGGTGTCGGCACGGCGTTGCGGTTGGCGCCGTAGGCGTGGATGCGCGGCCGCATGGTGGCGACCGGGCGCCCGTCGCGGGTCACGTCGATGACGGCGCCGGCCGTCACGCGCGCGGCGCTGCGCTCGACGTAGCGGTCGACGGCTCGCAGGGTGTAGCCCTCGAACATCACCGACTGCCCGAAGTCGATCCTGAGCTGCTGGTCGATCCGGTAGCCCGCGCTGAACGCGACGCCGAGCGCCGTGACGACGACGCCGAGGTGGACGACCATGCTGCCGACCCGGCGCCGGTTCTCGAAGACGTAGCTGCGCATCACCTGCGCGGCGCCGCGTTGCGCCAGCCTGAGGCGCGGCGCCAGTGCGCCAGACAGCAGCAGGAACACGCTCATCACGTTGTAGCCGGCCAGAGCGACGGTAAGGGCGGGGTAGACCTTGCGCACCCCCAATAGCACCGCCAGAGCGCCCGCCAAGACGGCGGCGGAGAGAAGCCACAGCAGGTTGTGCCTGAGCTTCTGGTCGTCGGCCTTGCGCCACGGCAGCAACGGACCGATGCCCATCAGCGCCAGCACCAGCATCCACAGCGGCAGCGTCACCTGGTCGAAGAACGGCGCGCCGACGGTGACGCGGGCGCCCGACACCGCCTCGACGATCAGCGGGAACAGCGTGCCGAGCAGGACGGCGAAGGTCAGCGCGAGGAACAGCAGGTTGACGCCGAGGAAGCCGCCTTCGCGGCTGACGACGGAGTCGAGCTCGGAGCGGTCGCGGACGTCGTCGAAGCGCGCGGCCAGCAGGCCGAAGGACAGGAGCGTCACCAGCAGGAAGAACGTGAGGAACGCCGGCCCGACCGGCCCGCTGCCGAAGGCGTGGACGGAGGAGACCACCCCGGAGCGCGTCAGGAAGGTGCCGAGTATCGACAGCGAGAACGTCAGGATGATCAGGGCGAGGTTCCACGGCTTGAGCATCCGCCTGCGCTCCTGCACCTGCACGCTGTGGATGAACGCGGTGGCGGTGAGCCACGGCATCAGGCTCACGTTCTCGACGGGGTCCCACGCCCAGTAGCCGCCCCAGCCGAGGACCTCGTAGCTCCACCAGCCGCCGGCCACGATCGCCGCCGACAGGAAGCCCCAGCCGGTGAGCGTCCACCGGCGCGTCTCCGCCATCCACTCGCTGCCGGGGCGCCGGGTGATCAGCGCCGCGATCGCATAGGCGAACGGCACGGTGAGCCCGACGAAGCCCAGGTACATCAGCAGCGGGTGGACCGCCATCATCCAGTGGTTCTGGAGCAGCTCGTTGGGACCGGGACCGTCGAGCGGCGGCACCGCCAGCACCTCGAACGGGTTGGCGAGGAACGCGACGACGAAGAAGAAGAACACCTGCACGCTCTGCATGACCACCAGCGCCCACGGCCTCAGGGGGCTGAGGGGAGCCAGGACGGCGAGCAGAGCGGAGTAGCCGGAGAGCAGCCAGGCCCACAGCAGGATCGAGCCCTCCAGCGCGGCCCACAAGGTCACGACCTTCACCCACACCGGCGAGGCGATGCGCGAGTGCCCCGCCACGTAGGCGACGGAGAAATCGTCGGTCAGCAGCGCGGCCTCCATCGCGACGATGGCCACCGTCGCGACGATGAAGCCCGCGATCGCCGACAGTCGTGCGGAGGTCTGCAGCCGCGGGTCGCGCCGCGCGGCGCCGACGGCTCCGGCCACGACGCCGTAAAGGGCCAGGGCGAACGCGATGAAGACGGCCGCGCCGCCCAGCGTACCTAGCTCCATCTCAGCGCAAGGATTCCTTCAGTGCCTCGACGTCGATGGGATGGCCCTCTGGGGGAGCTTGGTAGTTCTCGGAGTGCTTGACCAGCAGGTTGTCGCCGACGAAGGTGCCGTGCTCGTCGAAGCGGCCCTCGATGACCACGCCGCCGTTCTCCTGGAACAGCTCGGGCGGTGCTCCGCCGTAGACGACGGGATAGCTCGCCAGGCTGTCGGTGACGGCGAAAGCGAGGTGAAGCTGTGCGGAGTCGTAGACGACGCTGCCAGGCTCGACCATCCCGCCGAGGCGGATGCGCCTGCCCTCGAAGGACTCGGCGTCGCGGGCGTACTCGCTCGGCAGCACGAAGTAGACGAGCGAGGTTCTCAGCGCCTGCGAGATCATGAAGCCGGCCCCGGCCAGCACCACGACCCCCAGAAGCACGTACACGACTCTCTTCTTCACCTCAACGCCCTTCGTTGCCCGCCTTGGCTTGGCGAGCGCGCCAAGCGAGGTAGATCAGGTAGCCGACATACGCGGCGACGACTTGCAGCCACGCTGCCGCTATCCAGGCCCAGGGAGACAGGTTATCGAACACGAACCACCTCGGTAGAAGGCATGGCGGGCCTGCGCTCTTCGGCCAGACGGTCCTCCGCCGCCAGGGAGACCTTGCCGATGCGGATGCGCTCGGAGATGAAGTAGAAGAAGATCAGACCGGCGATGACCACGTTGAAGAGCAGCACCATCAGCATCGACCTGTCCATGCTGACTCCGCTGCCATCCAAGTTGATGCTCTTGGCGGGGTGAAGCGTGCGGAACCACTCGGCCGCCAGGTAGTTGAGGGGGAGGGTGGCGAGAACCACGATCATGATGACGGCGCTGATGCGGCCGCGGCGCTGCTGGTCGTCGTTGAGCGCCCTGACGATGAAGTAGCCGACGATGAGAGCGGCCATCAGGGCCGTCAGGGTCAGCTTGGCGTCCCAGGTCCAGAAGGTGTTGAGCGTCGGCTTCGAGTAGGTCATGCCGCCGATGATCGTCAGCACCGAGAACACCAGGGCAGCCTCGGCGTTGGCCACGGCCCTCAGGTCGTCGATGGGGCGGCCGCGCCACAGGTAGAGCATCCCGAAGATCGCTGACAGGGCCACGGCCGCGAAGCCGATCCACGCCACGGGGACGTGGGCGTACATGATGCGGATCAGCTCGCGCTGGTTGACGTCGGGCGGGCTCCATACCAGCGCCAGGTAAGCGCCGACGAGGAACCCGACGAGGCAGACGATTCCCAGGACGTTCAGCCACAGGGGTCTCTTGGTCAAGGTCCGTGTCATGTGATCAGCCTCTCGAACAGGATGCGCCGCTGCGCATATGCAATATGAAGTCTAATCCCCAGCGTAGGTACGATTGGCCCTCGGCTGTTACGACCCGCCGCCGACGGGCTGTTCGGCGGTGCGCCGGCGGCGCGGTCAGCGGCCTGGTCGGCACCACGTCGCTCACTCCTCGACCACCAGATGGAACAGAGACGTGCACAAGACCAGGAAGACGAGGTCGAATCCCGCCAGCAGCAGCAGCCACTCGGCGGCAGGGCCGCTGTCGGCGCTGCCCGTCAGCGATTCGGTGGCTCTGACCGCCGCGAGCAAGATGGGCACCACGACGGGGAACATCAGCACCGGCAGCAGCGCCTCGCGCGCCTGCAGGTTGGCCGTAAGGGCGGCGTAGAAGGTGGCCACCGTCGAGAAGCCCAGGGCTCCGAGGACGACGTTCGCCACCAGCAGCGGCAGCGCCCACGCGCCGCTGAGACCGCTCGAGCCGTACAGGACCAGCGCGACCGGGGTCATGACGAGGCCGAGGACGCTGAGGTAGAGCCAGTTGGCCAGCAGCTTGCCGAGGTACACGGCGGCGCGCGAGACGGGCAGGCTCAGGGTCTGCTCGAGCGCGCCCTCCTCCCGGTCGGATTGGAAGCTCTGCGCGGCCGAGATGACGCCCGCGAAGACGACGGCGACCCAGAGGACGCCCGGCGCCGCCTGAGCCATCAGACGCGCGTCGCGCCCGAGCGCGAACGCAACCAGCACCAGGGTGATGCCGGAGAAGAACACGGTCGCCACCGTCGCGGCCCGGCTGCGCAGCTCCTGGCGCAGGTCCTTGCGAGCCATGGCGAGCACCGCGGTCAGGTCGTTCATGGGCCCGCCCTCAGCGCGCCGCCCGCTAGCGTCAGCACCGCGTCGACGGGCAGCTCGGCGCGGTCGTTCTCGTGCGAGGCGAGAAGAACCGTGCGGCCGCGCGCCTTGGCGGCGGTTATCACCTCGTCCATCAGATGCTTGCCCGCCTCGTCGAGCGCCGAGTAGGGCTCGTCGAGCAGCCAGAGCTGCGGGTCCAGCAGCAGCAGGCGGGCTACTCCGAGACGCTTCTTCATGCCGCTGGAGTAGCTCCTGACGAGCTTGCGGCCGGCGCTGGCCAGGTCGACTCGCTCCAAGGCCGCGGCGATCTGCGAGTCGGCCGACGCTCCGCCTCCCGGTCCTGCCAGGTCGAGCGCGAGCCTGAGGTTCTCGGCCGCCGTCAGCACCGGGTAGTTGCCGCCGTGAACGCTGAGCAGGCCGATGCGAGCGCGCACATCGTCGGCCTGCCTGACGAGGTCGAAGCCGTGGACCGCTCCGCTGCCGGCGTTCGGGCGCAGCCGGGTGGCGAGCAGCCTGAGCAGCGTGGTCTTGCCGGCGCCGTTCCCGCCTCTGAGCACGACGACGCGGCCGGCCGCGATCTCCAGGTTGAGGCCGTCGAGCACCAGGTCGCGGCCCATCCTGCGGCTGATGCCGCGCAGCTCTATCGCCGGCACGCCGTCGAGCTCGGGAGACCGCGCGCCCGCGAGCGCGGCGGTGGCAGCGTCGCTGACAGCGGCGCTCACAGCCTGTCGAGCAGCCAGCTAGGCGTGATCTGGATGAGGTACGAGTTCAGCCGGGTGAAGGTGCCGGTCAGCATCAGCACGCCGGCGACGACGAGCAGCACGCCGGCGCCCCGCTCCACGACGGGCAGGAAGCGCCGGAAGCGCTGCGAGAAGCGCATGAACGGCTCGAGCAGCAGCGCGGCGAGCAGGAACGGCACGCCGAGACCCAGCGCGTAGACGGCGAGCAGGCCGACGCCGTGCGCCAGCGTCCCGCCGGCGCCGGCCAGCGTCAGGATCGCGCCGAGGATCGGACCGATGCACGGCGTCCAACCGGCGGCGAAGGCCATGCCTAGCAGCATCGCGCCCCACGGCGTGCGGCTCTCGCCGCGATACTGCGGCCTGGTGTCGCGGTAGACCCACGGCACCCTGATCACGCCGAGCATCACCAGGCCCATGGCGATCACCAGCAGGCCTCCGAACGTCGTCAGCAGCGGCAGGTTCGAGCGCAGCAACGCGCCGAGCGCGCTGGCTGACGCGCCCAGGGCGATGAACACCAGCGAGAAGCCGAGGATGAAGAACAGGCTGTTGCGGATCAGCACCGAGCGTTTGGCGTCGGCGCTGCCGCCGACGAACGCGAGGTAGCTGGGGACGAGCGGCAGCACGCACGGCGACAGGAACGACAACACGCCGGCGACGAACGCCAGCGGCAGAGTCGGCGTCACGTGGGCGTCCTCGGCATGCGGTTAGCGATGATAGCCGCCCGCGTCCGACGGCTGCTCGGACATTCGTCCCACGCCGTCTGCGTCGCGCTTGCGCGTGAACCAGGTGCCGCCGAGCACCGGGCCGATGACGTAGCGCGAGTAGAACGTCAGCAGCCTCCAGCCCAGGATGGCAGCGGCGACCGTGCCGCTCTTGCTGATGACCTCCTCGCCCGGAGCGAACTCGAGGTCGCCGGAGTAGCTGCCGACGAACCTCACCGTGCCGGCCCTCAGGATCGAGGCCGTCAGCACCTCGAGCAGGCCGGCGCCGCCCGGGGTGGGGAAGAAGGTGGCGAGGACCATCGGCACCTGAGCGGCCGCCATCGTCACGAGCAGCGAGGCGCCCGGGTCGAAGGCGCGCACCAGCACGTAGAACGTCACGAGCGTGCTGAGGTAGACGGTCACGGTCAGCAGGTGCAGCCACACCCGGCCGGGCAGGTCGATGGCCCTGATCATGCCGCTGGCCTCGTGCACGCGCTGCCCGAACGCCTTGACGCTCGCCTGCCAGCGCCGCAGGGGCCTCAGCCTGAAGACGGCGTTGAGCGCCACGGTCAGCCAGCCGAGGCGGAACTGCAGCACCCAGATGAGCGCGGCCGCTCCGAGAGCGAAGAGCACGGCGATGACCTCGATGTGGTCGACCCTGAGGATCCTCGTGCTGCGCCCGATGGCGATGAGGCTGACCGGCAGAGACCACGCCAGGAACGCCAGGTCGAGGGCCCAGACGTGCACGTTGGCCGACCACGCGCGCGAGGCCGGCACTCCGTCGCGCGTCAGGGACAAGACCACGGCGGGCGCCTGGCCGGCGCTGCCGGGCGAGGCGGCGGCGGTGAACAGGCCGACGGCGTAGGCCCTGAGCGACTGGACGAACGTGACCGGGGCGCCGGCGTAGCGCATCAGGAGCCAGAGGCGGTGGGCGCCGGCGAGGTAGTTAGCGACGACGAGCAGCCCGCCGAGGGCGAACGCGGGCAGCGGGATGCGCGCCAGGGTCGAGACGCTCTCGCCCAGCAGCCACAGGGTCGCGAAGATCCCCGCGACCCCGAACGCGATGGCAAGAAGCGCCGCCCTGAGCATCCGAAGCTACGACCGCACGCGGTTCTTGCCTTCGCGCTTGGCGCGGTAGAGAAGGCCGTCGGCGCGGGCCAGGAGCGCGGCCGGAGACTCGTCGCTGCGCAGGCACGCCAGCCCGGCGCTGGCGGTGACGTCGATGCCGAGCTCGAACAGCACCCGCTCGTGGATGCGCTGCAGCAGCTTCTCTGCGACCAGCTCGGCTCCGGCCAGGTCGGTCTCCGGCAGCACGACGACGAACTCCTCGCCGCCGATGCGCGCGCAGGTGTCGACGTCGCGGATGCCGTCTAGGAGCGCTTTCGCGCTGGAGCGCAGCACCTCGTCGCCGGCGGCGTGGGAGCGCTCGTCGTTGACGCGCTTGAAGTCGTCAAGGTCGAGCATCAGCAGGCACACCGGCCGCGAGTTGCGCCTGGCGCGCGTGACCTCGTTCTCGAGCTGCTCCTCGAACGCCCTGCGGTTGGCGAGCCCGGTGAGCTCGTCGGTGCGCGACAGGCGCTCGAGCTTGGCGGCCTGCCGCCCGAGCTGCTCGTGCAGCTCGCGCAGGTCGGCGTAGGCGCGCGCCAGCTCGACGTTGCGGAGCCTGTCGATCTCGCGGTCCTTCTGGATGCGCTCGACGTCGAACTGGATGGTGAGGACCTGGCTGCGCAGGTCGGAGGTCTCCCGCAGCAGCTTCTCGTGCTGCGCGTGGTACGCCTCGAAGTGCTCCAGAGCCTCCTCGTGCCGCCCCAACTGCCTGAGCGCGAGCGACATCGAGCGGTGAGCGGTGGCGGTCTCGAGCGGCGCGTGGCTCGCTTCGCCTCTGGCGACGGCCTCTTCGAGATGGGCGGCGGCCTGCTCCGGCTCGCCCTTGGCGAGGTAGGCCTTGCCGACGCCGACCAGCGCAGCCGCCGCAGCTCTGCGTCTGGCGCCCTGGCGGTGGATGGTCAGGGCTTCACGGAAGTGCTCGAGGGCGGCGTCGTTGTCGCCGAGCTCGAGGCTGAGGTCCCCGAGGCTCAGCAGCATCAGGCTCCGGCTGTAAGCGTCCGACGTGACCAGCGCCGCCTCGAAGTGAGCCCTGGCCTCGGGGATCTCGCCCAGCGCCTGGTGGCCGAGCCCGATGAGCCTCAGTGCCGTGTTGTGGTCGCGAGCCGTCTCGCCCTGGTTCGGCGCGGCGGGGAGGGCGAGGCGCCCGTACTCGATCGCCTTGTCGGGCCGGCCGATGTCGAGGTAGGCGGCGGCGATCCCGTTGAGGGGTCCAGCGACCAGATCAGGGCGCAGCCGCTCGAGCGCGCGCAGAGCCCGGAAGTGGTGCTCCAGCGCCTGGGTGTAGAGCCCCATCTTATCGTAGCCCCAGCCGAGGCCGATGAGCGCCTGCGCCTCGCGCACCTCGTCTGCCATGAAGCGGGCGATGTGCGCCTCGAGCTGAGCGAAGCGCAACGACTCGACGTAGTCGCTCATCCGGAAGCTGGCGATGGCGAGGGCCGTCACCCCGCTGAGCACCAGCGCCACCGTCTCGCGCCGCATGCCCTCGAGCACCTGGTCCCAGCGGTGCGGCTCGCTGGAGGCGTCGAGCCCGGCCGCTCTGAGCGTCTCATGCCCCAGTGGGACGACGTCCTCGAGCCGCATCAGCTGGCCGGCGGCCTCGGCCGCCAGCGCCAGAGCCCTGAGCCTGGCCTCGCTCTGCTCGGGCTCGCGGGCCAGGTCCACGGCGGCCTTCGCGACGTCGAGCTGCCGGTCGGCGTCCTTGCCGCGGTACCCGACAGCCTGAGCCAGCAGCTCGTCGAGGCGGGCCTTGGCGTCGTAGCTTTGCGCGTAGTTCTGCGCCGGGGTGCTCGGTTCTGAGGGCATCTAGCCCGCTACCTCCTGCTTCGGAGTTCCGGTCATTATGCCCGACCGGCGCTCACACCTGGGCTCCCGAAGCGATCGGCGTACTCAGGGCTGGCAGTGACGGCCAGGCGCGCCCTGAGGAAGGCGCGGTCGCTCTCGAGCCAGTGAGGGAGGCGGAACGCGAGCCCCAGCTCGTCCAGGGGCTCGTCGACGGTGAAGCCCGGTCCGTCGGTCGCGATCTCGAGGATCGAGCCGGACGGCTCGGAGAAGTAGAGCGAGCGGAAGTAGCAGCGGTCCTTGTACTCGCCGAGCTGAAGGCCGCTCTCGCGCAGCGCGGCGCCGGCTCGGTCCTGGTCGGCCTCGTCCGCGGCCCTGAGCGCGACGTGGTGGATGCTCCCGGCTCCCCAGCGGCCGCGACGCGCCGAGGGCGCTTCGACGAGGTCGACGTAACCTCCCTCTCCGCCCCTTCCGGACCTGAGGCGAGTGACGCTCCCGGAGGCCGTCGACTCGACGCCCACTACCGCCATGCCGCAGGCGGTTGTCAGCACGGCGACGCTCTCTGGCGGCCTCGGCGCGCTCGACGTCACGCCGTGAATACCTACGACGGCGACCTCGCCGGGGATCTCCGAGCCGCTCCACGAGCCTGCGCCAGCCGGGCCGCTCGCCGTCAGCTCGAGGGGGATGCCGTCGGGGTCCTCGAAGCGCAGCGAGTCCTCGCCGAACCTGCTGGCAGAGGTCGTCTCGAGGCCCGCGGCGCTCAGGCGCGCGCGCCAGTAGTCGAGAGAGCCTTCCGGCACGCGCAGCGCGATGCGCTGCGCCTCGCCGTCACCGCGCTCGCCGCGGCCGGCTCCGGGCCATGTGAACAGCGACAGTATCGAGCCGGGGCGGCCAGCGGGGTCCCCGAAGTAGAGGTGGTAGGTCTGCGGGTCGTCGAGGTTGACGGTGCGCTTGACGAGGCGCATCCCGAGCGTGCGCGCGTGGAACTCTATGGCGGCCTGCGGCTTGCCGGCTATGGCAGTGACGTGGTGGATGCCGGGCGTGATGAAAGGGGCGGTCTCGTCGCTCATGATCTCGTCGTGTCAGGCACGGCTCTGGCGCAGCTCCGGCATCGCACCGACGCTATTCCGGCACTGCTCCAGCAGCGCTTCGGCAGCACTCCGGCAGCACTCCGGCAGCCTGACGCTCATGCTACAGGTGCGGCCACCCGCCCGAACGCGCGCTTCTCACTTCCCGTCTCGCCGCTGGTCTCGATGTCCCGAGCGCATGGCCAGCGCTTGACTCCTCGGATGGCCGTTGCTAGCCTCCCTGCAACAGCCGAATCAGGGCGAGCGTTCGCGAGGCGATCTGTCTCGTTTGCGCCTTTGTACTCGTCTACATCGATCGGAACGATGGCGCCGCACACAGGACGCAGAATGAGGGCGTGGCGGCCATCGCCCAGCTCTGACGATGAGGGCCGGGGCGATGAGAACCAGCAGCTTCGGTCAATGGCTCAAGGGAGGATGATCAGATGAAGAAGACGCTCCGACTCCTAGCCGGCACAGCCATCGCGCTGACCCTGGCGGCGCAAGCCGTCAACGCCCAGGTCCTGTTCTGGTCGACCCAGGCCGCTCCGATCGAAGAGACCCAGAGGATGCGCGAGCAGGTGCTCGCCGGCTTCCCCGGCGGGGTCAACTTCCAGCCCCAGGAGACCGGCCCGTTCATCACCCGCCTCGAGGCCGAGCTGCGGTCCGGCTCGGGACAGATCGGCGTCGTCGGCGCCCTGCACGGCGACCTCTCCGTGTACACGGAGAGCTGGGTGGACCTCTCCGGCATCGACCTCAGCGGCATCGCGGTGAGCGAGGCCTTCCTGGAGCTGGGCAGGCTCGGCACCAACGAGCTGAAGTACCTGCCTTGGATGCAGGCCAACTACGTCATGGCCGCCAACAGGCAGGCGCTCGACTACCTGCCGGCCGGCGCCGACCTGAACGCGCTGACCTACGACGAGCTCGTCGCTTGGGCCGCGGCGCTCAACGAAGGCACCGGCTCGCCCAAGTTCGGCTTCCCGGCAGGCCCGCAGGGCCTGAGGCACCGCTTCTTCCAAGGCTTCCTGCTGCCCTCCTACGCCGCGTCGACGGTGACCAAGTTCGCCTCGGCCGAGGCTGAGGCGGGCTGGACGATGTTCAGGGAGCTGTGGCAGCACACGAACCCCGCCTCGACCAACTACTCCTTCATGCAGGAGCCGCTGCTGACGGGCGAGGTGTGGGTGGCCTTCGACCACATCGCCAGGCTGGCCGACGCCTTCAACCAGCAGCCCGACACCTTCGTCGCGTTCCCGGCGCCGGCCGGCCCGATGGGCCGGGGCTTCATGCCGGTGCTGGCCGGGATCGCCATCCCCGTCACCGCGCCTGACATCGAGGCTTCGCTGCGGCTCGTCGAGTTCATGATGCAGCCCGAGACGCAGGTGGCCACGCTGCTCGCGACGAGCTTCTACCCGACCACCGACGCGGCACTGCCGGCGGAGCTGCCGGCCTCCGCTCGGGCCCTCGGACCGGCCATCACGGCGATGACCTCCGCTCCCGACGCCCTGCCGGCGCTGCTGCCGGTCGGCCTCGGCGACCTGGGCGGCCAGTTCAACCAGGTCTACATCGACACCTTCGAGCGCATCGTCTTGCACAACCAGCCCATCCGCACCGTGCTGGACCAGCAGGCGGCCACCCTTCGCGGCCTGATGGTGCAGGCCAACGCGGCGTGCTGGCTGCCTGACGCGCCCTCGGAAGGCGCCTGTCCGGTCGACTGAGCCTCAGGACACCCTCGCTGCCCGACGCCGTGAGCCGCGTCGGGCAGCGAGCTTCCCGCTAAGCCTTCTCCCTCGGAGTCCTGCTCGCTCGGATTGGATCGGCGACGATGCCTACCAAGGCATTGCCATATCTTCTGCTACTGCCGGCGGCTCTGTTCCTGCTGGTGTTCTTCGTGTACCCCTTCGTTCAGATCGCGGTGCTCGCCGTGTCCGGTCCCGAAGGGTTCACCCTGCGGCACGTCCAGACGATGACGAGCCACTGGAAGTTCAACTCGGCCTTGGGCTGGACCGTCCTGCTGGCCGCGGTGGTCGTGCCCGTCCAGCTGGCCCTCGCGCTGTCGATGGCGTCGATCGTGAGCAGGCTCAAGGCCGGGCGCAACACCGTGCTGTACATCTTCTCGATCCCGCTCGGCCTGTCCGACCTCGCGGCCGGCATCGTGTGGCTGGCGATCTTCGAGCAGTCCGGCTTCCTCAACTCGCTGCTGTTCTCGCTCGGGGTGATAGACAGGCCGGTTCTCTTCCTCGGCTACCAGAACATCTGGATCATCTTCCTGGCCGTCGTCCTGGCCGAGATCTGGCGGGCCACCGCCATCGTCATGGTGATCCTCGTGTCGGGCATGGGGCTGATACCCAAGGAGTACTACGAGGCCGGTCAGGTGTTCGGCGCCTCCGCCTGGCAGCGCTTCGTCAAGATCACCTTGCCGATGCTGCGCCCTAGCCTGCAGTCGGCGCTGATCTTGCGCACGCTGGCCGCCGTCGAGGTCTTCGCCGTCGTCACGGCCCTCGGCGGCACGACCCTGCCGGTGCTGATGGGCGAGACCTTCCACTGGCAGTTCATGCTGCAGAACCGCAACGTCGCCTCGGCGTACGCGCTGGTGATACTGGGGATCTCGATCGTCGCCACCCTGTTCTACATGCGCGTGCTGCGGGTGCCCAAGGGAGCCACGTTGTGAGCGTCCAAGGCGCCGGCGTCCGAGACCTCGACCATGCCGACCGGGTACGTCGCCCCGATCGAGCCGACGACGACGCCCCACGCCCCGTCGAGGGCGCCCGCGCGGCCGGCCGCTTCCTGTTCTGGGCGGCGGTGGTGCTGATCTGCGCCTGGGTGCTGGTGCCCATCTACCTGCTGATGGTCAACGCGCTCTCCTCGCCCGCCGAGGTATCCGGCTTCCCGAAGACGGGCGTCCCCTCCTTCGACTTCGGCTCGGTCCGGTTCTTCATGTCGTTCGCCGGGGTCGCGCAGGCGCTGTGGAACTCGATCACCGTCGCGGCCCTGACGATGGTGCTGTCGATAGGCCTCGGCGCGCCCGCGGGTTACGCGCTGTCGCGGTTCGAGTTCCCCGGCAAGGAGGCGTTCCGCGTCCTGGTGGTGATGACCCGCGCCTTCCCGCTGCCGCTCCTGGCGCTGCCGTTGGCGATACTGTTCATCCGCACCGGGCTCGACGACACCGCGATCGGCCTCGCGATCGTGCACACGGTCCTCGCCGTGCCCTTCGCGACGCTGATCACCTACTCGCTGTTCTCCGGCATCCCGTTGGAGCTCGAGGAGGCCGCCTGGACGCTGGGCTGCGACCGCTGGCAGGCCGTGCGCAAGGTGGTGCTGCCACTGGTGCTGCCCGGCATTGCCGCGTCGGCGGTGTTCGCGTTCATCATCTCCTGGAACGAGGTGTTCGCCGCGGCCGTGCTGACGCTCGAGAACCGCACCCTGCCGGCCTTCCTGATCCAGAACCTCAACGTCTCGCCGTTGCACCTGAAGTTCGCCGGCGGCGCGGCCCTGGTGGTGCCGGCCCTGATCTTCATCTTCGCCGTTCGCAGATACCTGTTCGCGATGTGGGGCATCGCGAACCGCTAAGGACTCAAGGTGGCCGAGATCGTCATCAAGAACGTCGCCAAGAGCTTCGGCGCCTTCCAGGCGCTCAGCTCGATCGACCTGACCGTCGCCGATCAGGAGTTCATGGTGCTGCTGGGCGCCTCCGGCTGCGGCAAGACGACGCTCCTGCGCATCGTCGCCGGGCTGGAGACGCCGAGCCAGGGCGAGGTCTGGATCGGTGGCCGCCGCGTCGACAAGCTGGCGCCGCGCGAGCGCGGGATCGCCATGGTCTTCCAGAACTACGCGGTCTTTCCCCACCTGACCGTGTTCGAGAACATCGCCTTCGGCCTGCGCATGAAGAAGCTGCCGCGGCAGGAGATCGAGAGCCGCGTCAACCGCACGGCCGAGTTGATGCACATCGAGCAGCTCCTGAAGCGCTACTCCGGCCAGCTGTCGGGCGGACAGCGGCAGCGCGTCGCCGTCGCGCGGGCCCTCGCCATGGAGCCCGACGTGATCCTGATGGACGAGCCGCTCTCCAACCTCGACGCGCTGCTGCGCCTGGAGATGCGCGCCGAGCTGAAGGGCGTACTGGCCGCGAGCCGTACGACGACGATCTACGTCACTCACGATCAGGTGGAGGCGATGTCGCTGGCAGACCGCATCTCGGTCATGAACGAGGGGCGGATCGTCCAGGCCGCCAGCCCCGTCGAGGTCTACCGCAACCCCGCGGCACGGTTCGTCGGCGGCTTCATCGGCAACCCGCCGATGAACTTCATCCCCGCTGCCAAGGTGGCTGACGGCAGGTGGCAGGTCGCCGGTCTGACCCTGCCCGGTCCCGCCGCCGCAGGCAGGCTCGAGTTCGCCATTCGGCCGGAGGACCTGACCGTAGGCCCCGACGGGCTCATGGCCACGGTGCGGGTCGTCGAGCCGCTCGGCGCGCATACGTTGGTGACGGCCGAGGTGGACGGAAGACCGTTCCGGGCGGTGCTCGATCCGGATCTGCCGCTGTCGCCCGGCGACGACATCAGCCTCGTACCCAGGCCGGACCGCGTGCGCTGGTTCGATCCCGACACGGGACTGGCCGCATGACGGCGCCGGACCGCGGCGAGCTCATGACCGGCCCAGACCGCGACAAGCTGCTGAGCGACGCGCTCGAGGTGCTGAGGGAGAACGACCAAGGACGGTACACGGTCCCCACCAAGGGCCTCTATCCCTTCCAGTGGAACTGGGACTCCTGCCTCACCGCTCTGGGGCAGAGCCATCACGACGAGGAGCGCGCCTGGACCGAGATCGACACCCTGTTCGCTCATCAGTGGCCGGACGGGATGGTGCCTCACATCGTCTTCCACGTGTACTCGGACGGCTACTTTCCCGGGCCGGCCGTCTGGGGCACGAACCGCCCGACGCCGACCTCGGGCATAACCCAGCCTCCTGTCGCCGGCTTCGTCGTCAGGCGCCTGTTCGAGAGGGCCAGGGACGAGGCGCTCGCGGCCGAGCGGGCGCGCGCTCTCCTGCCGAAGATCGACGCCTGGCACCGCTGGTTCTACGAGTACCGCGACCCGCGTGGCGAGGGGCTCGTGGCGCTGCTCCACCCCTGGGAGGCCGGACGCGACAACTCGGTCGACTGGGACGAGGCGTTCCAGCGGGTGCCGACCGAAGGCATCGCGCCCTACACCCGCCGCGACACGCAGCATGCCGATCCGGCGCACAGGCCCACCAAGGAGCAGTACGACCGCTACCTCTGGCTGGTCGAGCGGTTCCGCTCCCTCGGCTGGGACCCTTCCAGACTGCACGACGCCTCGCCCTTCCAGGTCGTCGATCCGGGTTTCAACGCCATCCTGATACGGTCCTGCGCCGATCTGGCGGAGCTGGCCGAGACCTTGGGTGAGGCGAGCATCGCGGCCGACAACCGTGCTCGCGCGGCCGCAGGTCTGGCGGCCCTCGAAGGCCTGTGGAGCGATGAGCACGGGCAGTACCTCTGCCGAGACCGCACGACCGGCGCGCTCGTAGGCAGCGCCTCGCTCGGCGGCCTGCTGCCCGTGTTCGCCGCGGTGCCGGAGGCGCGCGCGAGGCAGATCGCGCGCACCATCGAGCGTTGGTCGGAGGCGGTCGAGTTCATCGTGCCGTCGCACGATCCCGCCGACGCCCGCTTCGAGGCGAAGCGCTACTGGCGCGGGCCGGTGTGGCTGGTGACGAACTACCTGCTCGCCGACGGCCTGATGGCGGCGGGGGAGACCGCGGTCGCGGAGAGGATCGTCGGCTCGAGCCTCGCGCTGATCGGCCGCTCGGGCTTCGCCGAGTACTACGATCCCGTCACCGCCGAGCCCTGCGGCGGAGGCCGCTTCACCTGGACCGCGGCGATGGTGATCGAGTTCCTCGGCGCGCGTCGCGAGGCGGCGAACCTGTGAGCTGACGCGGCCTGCGCCGCCGACCCGGACTGGCGACTCTCCTTGAATTAGTCGGGCCCGCTGTTGTAGCATGCCAAGGCTGTCTAGACGGAGGCCGGTGCTCTGCTGGCGCCGATCCGAGGACGGCGACCACTAGTGAGCCACCGAACGGTCGAGCCACCGGGAAACGAGACGACGATGAAGTACAACAAAGGCGCCATCTTGCGCGCGATCGAGCAGCCCTACCTGCGCACCGACATCCCCGATTTCGACACCGGTGACACGATCCGCGTCGATTACAAGGTCGTCGAAGGCAACCGCAGCCGTATCCAGGCGTTCGAGGGCGTCGTCATCGCCCGCAAGAACGGCAAGGGCGCACGCAGCACCGTGATGGTCCGCAAGGTCTCCTTCGGCGAGGGCGTCGAGCGCGTGTTCCCCGTGAACTCGCCGATGATCAGCGCGATCACCGTCGTCCGCCGCGGTCGCACCCGGCGCTCGAAGCTCTACTACCTGCGCAACCTGCGCGGCAAGGCCGCTCGCCTCAAGACCGATGTCGGCCGCCAGGAAGACGACCGCGCCGCCGCTCGCGCCGCGCGCTCCGAAGGCAGCAGCAAGGACTGAGCTCGGCCCTGTCGGCCCCGAGCCGACACTGAAGCACGACGAGAAGACGCCCGCGGCATGCGGGCGTCTCTTAATGGGCTTTGCTCGGCTGGCGCTCTCGGGTCAGCTCCCGACGACCACGAGCTGCTCGGGGTCGAAGCCGCGCGGAGCCAACAGCGTCGAGGCGCCCGGCGAGCCGAGGAAGCATTCGAGGGCGTTGGCGGCGGTCTCGTCGACGCCGCTCCCGGTCTGGTCACGCAAGATGGCCAGCGCGCGGTCGGGCGGGTTGGGCTCGCGGTAAGGCCTCGGGGCCGTCAGGGCCTCGAACTGCTCGGCGACGTTCAGCAGCCTCACGTTCATCCCGAGCCTGGTCGCCGGCACGGCGCTGTGGTAGCCGGTGCCGTCGACGCGCTCGTGGTGGCCGGCCGCCAGCGGCACCGCCTCCATGAACGGCGTCGCCCAGGCGAGGATATGCTCGCCGTAGACCGTGTGGCGCCGCACGGACTGGGTCTCGCGCGGATCCAGCGCCGCCGCCTTGTCGAGCACGGCGTTCGAGAGAGCCAGGGTGCCGACGTCGTGAAGCAGCGCGCCGCGAGAGAGCGCGCGGAGGTCCGAGCCTTCCAACCGCTCGCCGGGAGGCAGATGGGCGGCGGCCCCCAGCGCCAACGAGCGCACGCGCTCGGAATGCCTATAGGTCCAAGGCGACTTGGAGTCGACGAACTTGCCTATGCCGGCGGCGATCCTGTCGAGCCGCACGTCGTCGATGTCGAGCAGCGGCTCGTCTGGAGCGACCTCCGACAGAGACTGCCAGATGGAGGACTGATCGAGGTCGTGCCAGAGCCGGCCGTCGGCTTGCGCGGTATCGAACGCCTCCACTACGCAGGGATCGAACCAGCTGCCGGTGCGCGAGCGGATCGCGCGGCGTGCGGACTGAGGACCGTCCATCGTGAACGACAGCTCGGCTGCCTGCGCCACGACCGCGATGCGGCCGATGTACGGCAGCTCCTCAGCGGCGAGCCCGCGCGGCTTCCCGCGACCGTCGAAGCGCTCGTCCATCGCAGCGATCGCCTCGGCAACGGCCTCGGTCATGCCCATCTCGCGCGCCAGCTTGGCGCCGCGCTCGCCGCGCGTGCGGCTCAGCGTGGCCGCGGCCCCGAAGGTTCCGCGGCTCAAGTCGAACAGGTACTGGAGGCGGCGGCCGATCGAGACGCGCATGGCGGGCTGACCCATGAGGAACTTGGCGCCTTCACGGAAGAGTCCGAAGTCGACCTTGCGGATCGCGTGCTTGACCTGGCGCTCGTCGCCGCCGAACAGGTGATGCACCTGCGCCGAGATGCTCGACGACCCTAGGTCCTTGAGCAGCAGCGCGTAGTAGAGATCGGAGAGCTCCTGGTCGTCCAGGTCGAGGGCTCGGCCCAGCCGCATGCCGATGACAGCGGTGCGCAGCGAATGCTGGTGAGGGTAGCCTTCCGAGACGTCGAAGGCGTGGCTCAACGCCGCTATCAGCTCGCCCTGCGAGGCGCCGGTCGAGTGCTGAGAGCCCCTGGGCACGACAGGGCGCTTCCCGCGGGAGCGGGCGCGCTCAGGGAGCCTGACCGGTCTCACGGCAGGAGCCACGAGATCGGCTTTGGGCTTCAGAGTCACGCGCCAACCATGTCAGGCGCGCCCTTACGGAATTCTGATTGCAGGGCAAAGAAGCCTTAACCTTCGTCACACGATGAGCGGAGGTTCCGCCATCGGGTGACGGCTCTGCTAACCGAAACGGAACGGGCGTCGTGTCCACGCGCGCTATGCGGTCAGTTGGGCGAGAGCACGTGCAGCGCGCACTGGCGGTAGTCGACGCCGGCGGCGACGTCGACCGCCAGCTCGGCCACGGTTATCTGCGAGAGGGCGTCGAGCATGACGTCCCTGAGCCGTTGGTAGACGGCGGTGCGGGCGTGGCAGCGATCTGCTTCCGGGCAGGGGTTGAACCAGTTGAGGCTGACGCAGGAGAGCGGCGCGATCGGCCCGTCGATGGCGCGCATCACCTCGCGTAGGTTGATCTCTTCCGCCGGCCTGGCCAGGGCGTAGCCGCCGTTGACGCCCTTGCGCGAACGAACGATGCCGCTGGCCACCAGCGTGGCCAACACCCGCACGAGGTAGGGGCGGGCCACGCCGGTGGCCTCGCTGATCTCGTCGCTGCCGGTCAGGTCGTCGAGCGGCCTGGTGCCGAGATACCCCAGCGCCCGGAAGGCGTGGACATCGGTGATCGAGAGACGCATGGCTCAGTCTAGGTCAGGGTCGGCAGGAGCGAAGGCAGCCAACTGTTGACAACAATGGTCAATAATGCGTAGCCTGCCCGAACCTCGCCGCCGAGACCCGGCGGGCCGAGGCAGCCACCCCGAACGCGGGACCCGAGCGCCCGCTCTCGTCTGACCGGCAAGAGCCGGTCGAGGAAGGACAGTCATGGCCACATCCAAGCCCACGCGACGCACGATCGAGCTCCTCATCGCCGCGATGTGTGCCATGGCCATGACCGCCCTGGCTCAGGTCTACGCGAACTCCGTGGTGGACGCCGACTGGCTCGA
This sequence comes from uncultured bacterium, assembly GCA_964473205.1. GTDB lineage: Bacteria > Deinococcota > Deinococci > Deinococcales > Trueperaceae > CAYMRL01. The sequence continues at coordinate 23,450 of CAYYOK010000032.1, forward strand.
GGAGCGCCTGGAAGACCCTCAGGTGCGCGTCATCGAGGTCAGCGTGATACCCGGCGTGTTCGAGCGCGGCCACATCCCCGGTGCCTACAACCTCGTCTGGCACACCGATCTCGTCGACCCCGTCATCCGCGACATCGTCGACCCCGAGCGCTTCACGGCGCTGCTGCGCGCGGCCGGCGTCGATCAGGACAGCACCGTGGTGCTCTACGGCGACAACAACAACTGGTTCGCGGCTTGGGCCGCCTGGGTGTTCGACATCTACGGGGTGGGCGACGTGCGCATCCTCGACGGCGGCCGTGCGCTGTGGGAGGCGCAGCAGCGCCCGCTGTCCAACCGCCCGGTGGCGCGCGCTAGCGGGAACTTCAGCATCCCGTCGACCAACTTCGAGCTCCGCGCCCGCCTGACCGACGTCCTGCGAGTGGTCGAAGGCGAGGAGGACGTGGCGATCCTCGACATCCGCTCGCCGGCCGAGTACGAGGGCCGCATCTTCGCGCCTGAAGGCTTCCAGGAGCTGGCGATCAGAGCCGGCCACATCCCCGGTGCCGTCAACGTGCCGTGGGCTCAGGCCGTCAACGCCGACGGCACCTTCAAGAGCGTCGACGAGCTGCGAGCGATCTACGCCGCGGTCGGCATCGACGGAAGCAGGCCGATCATCGTCTACTGCCGCATCGGCGAGCGCTCGAGCCACACCTGGTTCGTGCTCACGCACCTGCTCGGCTACGAGAACGTCAGGCAGTACGACGGCTCCTGGACCGAGTGGGGCAACACCGTCGGCGTGCCGATCTCCAACCCGGCTGGCACCGTGTGGGGAGCCAACTGAGGGACGTGTCGGGCGACAACATCTCCGCGGCGACAGCCGCTGCTGTAAGACCCGACCCCGGCGCCAAGCGCGCTGGGGTCGGAGCCTTGGTGGCAGCGGTCTTTACCCTCGCCGTCATCGCCTTCGTAGCCTGGCGGCTGTCCGGCGGCCGCGGCCCCGGCGACGGCGCGATGCTCTCCTGGCTCGTCGGCGCCGGCCTGGGTGTGGTCTTCCAGCGCGGCCGCTTCTGCTTCCTCTGTATCTTCCGCGACGTGATCGAGCGGCGCAGGGTCGGTGGGATGGTCTCGGTGCTGACCGCTCTGGCCGTCGGGCTGGTCGGCTACACGCTGATCCTCGACGTCTGGGTGCCGAACCCCGCGGCCGGGCGCCTGCCGCCCGACGCCCACGTGGGGCCGGTCTCCTGGGTGCTGGCGGTGGCCGGCGTGGCGTTCGGCCTGGGCATGGCCCTGTCCGGCGGCTGCATCAGCGGGCATCTCTACCGGCTGGGCGAGGGCTACGCGCGCGCTCCTGTGGCCCTGGCCGGCGCGCTGGTGGGGTTCGGGCTGGGCTTCCTCACCTGGCGCACCGCGTACGTCGAGGTCATTTGGCGCGCTCCGGCCGTGTGGCTGCCTGCCACCTTCGGTCACGCAGGTGCGCTGCTGCTGCAACTGGCGGTGCTGCTGGGGCTGGCCGGCCTCCTCTGGTGGTGGAGCCGCGACCGGCTGCGGCCCGAGGAGGGCGGCAGCCTCACGCCGGCTCGGTTGGCGCGCGCCGTGTTCGGTCGCCGTTGGCCGCCGCTGCTGTCAGGCAGCCTGGTCGGGCTGTTGGCGGTGGTCGCCTACTTCCGCGTCGAGCCGCTGGGCGTCACGGCTCAGCTCGGCAGCCTGAGCCGCACGGTCATGGACCGCGCCGGCTGGCTGGCAGATCGCCTGCCGGGGCTGGACACCTTGGCCGGCTGCATCACGGTCGTGAGCCAGGCCGTGCTCGACAACGGCTGGCTGATCATGGGCCTGGTGCTCGGGTCGCTGGCGATGGCCCTGCCCTCTGGGCGCTTCCGTCCCAGCCGGCTGACCTTGGGCAACTCAAGCACCGCATTGCTGGGCGGCGTGCTGATGGGCTGGGGCGCGATGCTCGCCCTCGGGTGCACCGTGGGGGTGCTGCTCTCCGGCATTATGGCCGGCGCGCTGTCGGGCTGGGTCTTCTTCGCCAGCTGCTTCCTCGGGGTGTTCCTCGGTCTCCGGTTAGGCTTTGGCAAGGGCGAGTGAGCGGAGCAGAGCCCGTGGCACACGCCTTCCGCCGAATGTGGGCGACGATAGCTCCGGAAGGAACCGAACCTATGGCCCGCGATCACCCCTCGCTCTCAGACTTCCTCGACCGTTTGCGACAGGCACACGCCGAACGCTGCCCCTGCCCGTCGCCCAAGGCGGTGGAGCGTTGGTTCGAGGGGATGATGGCGCTGCTGTTCCCCGCACTGGCAGACAAGGATCTGGCCTCCGTCGAGGCTTTCCGGCGGCAGGTGGAGCTTCAGCGGACCTCGCTCACCGAGCTGATAGCCGCCGCCAAGCCGCGACGCCTGGCAGAGGCGGCTGCGTTGACTGAGCTCCTCTTCGAGCAGCTCCCGAGCATCCACGCCGACCTGGAGCTGGACGCCGAGGCCACCTACCAAGGCGACCCGGCCGCTGTCGACGCCGAGGAAGTGATCAGGAGCTACCCGGGTTTCATCGCCATCGCCGCCTACCGCATCGCTCACGCCCTGCAGCGCCTGGGCGTGGAGGTCCTGCCGCGGATGCTGAGCGAGCACGCGCACGCCCGCACCGGTATCGACATCCATCCGGCGGCGAGGATCGGCCGGCACCTGTGCATCGACCACGGCACCGGTATCGTCATCGGCGAGACCGCCGTGGTCGGCGATCACGTGAAGATCTACCAAGGCGTCACGCTGGGAGGCTTGAGCGTGCGCAAGGAGGACGCCAGCGTCAAGAGGCATCCCACCGTCGAGGACGGCGTGGTGCTTTACTCCGGCGCGACCGTTCTCGGCGGCGACACGGTGATCGGCGAAGGCAGCGTGATCGGCGGCAACGTCTGGCTGACCCGCAGCGTGCCTCCGCACAGCCGCGTCGTCTACCAGGGGCGCATGCAGCTGGGGGATGCCTCCGGCACCGACCTGATCTTGGTCCACCAGCGGGAGATCCCGTGATGCGAGAGCTTGGCGACGCTGCCGTCACGCGGCTCCTATGAGCGGCCCGGCGGGAGGCGCCGCGGCACGGAGCCTTGAGGGGCTGATCGGCAACACGCCCCTGGTGCGGCTGCGGCAGATACTGGAGAGCCAGCGGGTGGCGGTGTACGCCAAGCTCGAAGGACAGAACCCCGGCGGCAGCGTCAAGGACCGGCCCGCCTACGCGATGATCCGCGGCGCTCTCGACCGCGGCGAGGTGCGCCCTGGCGACAGGCTCATCGAGGCCACTAGCGGGAACACCGGCATCGCCCTGGCGATGATCGCGCGGCTGCTCGGGTTGCGGATGACCCTGCTGATGCCGGACGACTCCACCGACGAGAGGGTGAGGGCCCTCAGGGCCTACGGCGCCGAGCTCATCCTCACCCCGGCCGAGCGCAGCATCGAGCACTCGCGCGAGCTGGCCGAGGCGATGGTCGCGGCCGGCGAAGGCAAGATGCTCGACCAGTTCGCCAACCCGGACAACGTCGCCGCCCACGTGCGCGGCACCGGGCCGGAGATCTGGCGCGACACCCAGGGGCGGGTCACGCACTTCGTGTCTGCCATGGGCACCACCGGCACGATCACGGGCGTCGCCACCTACCTGAAGGGCCGCAACCCGGCGGTGACGGTGGTCGGCACCCAGCCTGCCGACGGCTCGCGGATCCCCGGCATCCGGCGCTGGTCGCCGGAGTACCTGCCGACCATCTACCGGCCGGAGCTGGTGGACCGGATGGAAGAGGTCAGCCAGGATGAGGCCACCCACATGACCAGGCGTCTGGCCCGCGAGGAGGGCATCCTCGCCGGCATGAGCAGCGGCGGCGCGTTGGTGGCGGCGCTGCGCCTGGCGCGGGAGCTAGACGAGGGTGTGGTCGTATTCATCGTCTGCGATCGCGGGGATCGGTACCTCAGCTCTGACCTGTTCGGCTGAGGCGGGGTGTTGGGCGAGGCCGAGCGTGCCTCTCGATCCTGAGCAGCGCCCTCGCGCGTGAGCGAGCGTCTAGTCCAAGGTGTGCTTGAACAGGTAGGTGGTCAGGTAGCGCTCGCCCGAGTCGGGTATCACCAGGACCA
>CAYYOK010000033.1:0-8910 GCA_964473205.1 uncultured bacterium
CGGGCCTGCCGGCCCGGCAGGAGCCACCGGTCCGGCCGGCGAGACGGGCCCGGCAGGCGCCGATGGCGCCGACGGCCTCGCCTGTTGGGACCTCGACCAGAGCGGCACGCCTGACACGGACGAGGACCTCAACGGCGACGGCGTGGTCGATCTGGCCGACTGCCGCGGGATCCCCGGCCCGCAGGGCGAGACGGGCCCGGCGGGACCAGTCGGCCCACCTGGACCGACCGGCCCCGCCGGACAGCCGGGCGAGCAGGGACCGCCCGGACCGCCAGGTCCACAGGGTCCCGAAGGTCCAATGGGACCGCAGGGCCCCCAGGGCCCGCCCGGCAGCTCCGGCTAGTCACGGCGTCTCGTCAGGTAGCCGGTCTCGCTACCGCTAGGGGGAGGTCGTGAAGTGGGCGACCACGCTCTTGTTGTCGTCCATAGTGACGACGCAGGTGAGCGCGGTGCCCGTGCACGCACCCGACCACCCCATGAAGGGTCCGACCCCTTCTACCGCCGTCAGCGTGAAGACGGCGCCGTCGAAGATGTCGCTAATACCGGCGCAGGTGCGAGGAACGGCCGTGAACTGTCCGCCGCAGCCGACGCCGACGGGGGTCGACGTCACCGTGGCCAGGCCGGACCCGGCCAGCGCCACGCTCAGGCTGCGCCGCGGGGTCGGGTTGGCCGTGATCGTGAAGGTCTGAGGCGGCGAGGTGTCGCTGCCGCCGTTGGCCACGCCGCCGTCGTCCTTCAGCACGACCTCGAAGGTCGCCGTGCCGGTGGTGCCGGGCTGGTGCTGGAAGGTCAGCGTGCCGCTGGGGTCGATGGCGGGAGCCTGCAGGAAGACGGGACCTTCGAGGCCGATGCGCGTCACCGTGAACGCGACCGCCTGACCGGCCTCGTCGGGACCGCCGCCGCGCGAGATGCCCGAGGCGAAGCCGGGGATCTCGACCGGCAGCCTGATGCCGTCGCCGTAGGGCGGGGGGTCGGCGGCGATCTGGAACGAAGGCGGGTCGTTCACGGCCGCGACGCTCAGGCCCACCAGCACGACGTCCGACTCGTTGCCGTAGGCGTCGCGGGCGCGGTACTCGAAGCCGTCGCTGCCGTTGAAGTCGGGGGCGGGCGAGTAGCTGAAGCCGCCGTCCGCCTCTAGGATCAGCTGACCGTGCTCGACGTCGGTCACCAGCACCGCGGTGAGCGTGTCCCAGGGGCTGTCGACGTCGTTGGCCAGGACGCCGTCTTCAGCGTCGACATCGAGCGGCCGGTCCTCGAAGAGGTCGTAGCTCTCGGCGCCGGCGACTGGGGGGCGGACCGCGCCGATGCTGAGCTCCGTGAGGCCGCCGGAGCTGTTGACCACGCAGTAGCGACCCTGCGGCGCGGTGCAGACGGAGCCGAAGCCGGTGAACCGACCTTCGGCTTCGAGCAGGGTGACGTTGACGCTGACGCCGACCGGCGCGGGATAGCCGAAGCCGCAGCTGCCGCCCGGCCCCAGCTCGCAGACGGCGCTGCCCTGTCCGCCGTGCCCCGGCGAGACGGCCACGTCCACCGGCGAGTCGCCATCCAGGACCAGGCGCAGGACGTTGCTGGAGAAGGCGGCGACGACGGCGCGAGGCTCGTCGAGCGTGAAGGTGCAGGCGCCGGCGCCGCTGCAGTCCTCGAGCCAGGTGGCGAAGGACTGCCCACCCGACCCGGCGGCCTCGAGCCTGACCTCGGTGCCGTGCGCGAAGGCCGCGACGCAGGCCTGGGCGCATTCGAACACCTCGCCGCCGCCGCTGGCGGTCACGGTTCCCGTTCCCACCATCTCGATGCTGACCTCGACCCCGGGCAGCGGGGTCACCGGCTCGGGGTCCGACTGCCTGGTGACCGCGGACTCGCCGCCGGCGCCCAAGGCGGAGACGGCGTAGGTGTAGCTCTCGGTCTGCTCGACGGAGAAGTCGTAGTAACGCCGCGCGTCGCCGGGAGCCGTGGCGATCTCGGCGAGCGTCTGAGGCGCGAGCCCGCCGCCGGCTCTCGCAGCTTCGGTCTCGGCGGTCTCGCGGTAGATCTTGAAGCCGGTCACGCCGGTGCCGTCCGAGGTCCAATCCACGCGCAGCCCACCGGCCACCGGGGTGACGCTCACCTCGGAGGGCGCGGCCGGAACGCCGCCGCCGGCGCAGGCGGCCAACACCGCCGCGACGACCGATGCGACCAGCGCAAGGAGGGCCCAACGCGGCGCCGCCTGGGCGCGGCGCTGGCGCTGCGCGACATGGGAGGCGTGTAGCCCGCCTGGCGGTCCGTGGCCCCGCGAGTTCCGCATCTTCAGAGCCCCTCTCTCAGGGCTCACAGGTTACACGCAGAGGGCGGCGCCTTAGGTGACAGGTGTTGCCGGTCGCGTACACCTAGATCGCCTGACGCGCTCGGCGGCGGCCTAGGCCGCCACCAGCTAGGCTTACGCGTCCTCGCGCAGCCGCTCGTCGATGAGGCGCCTGACGATCGCCGGCGTCGCACGCCCCGCGCTGGCCTTCATGACCTGGCCGACGAGCGCGTTCACCGCGTTCGGGTTGGCTCTGACCCGGGCGAGAAGCTCGCTCTCGCGCGCCAGTACCTCGTCGACCAACGAGCCGAGAGCGCCCTCGTCCGCGACGCTGCCCAACCCGCGGTCGGCGACCAGCGCCTCCGGAGCGGCGCCGGCCAGCACCTCGGGCAGCAGCTCCTTGGCGACAGGGCCGGTTATCGAGCCCTTCGCGACCAGGGTCAGCAGCTCGGCCAAGGCCCCCGGGTCGACGGATCTCCAGCTGAGCGCGGTCCCCGGCTCTTTGAGGGCCGCAGCCACGTCGCCGGTCAGCCAGTTCGACACCACCTGCGCCGGGCCTTGGAACCTTGCGCTGACCGCGTCGAAGAGCGCGGCGGCGCCGGGGTCGTAGGCGATCTGCAGGGCGTCAGCCTCGCGCAGCCCGACGCCTCGCTCCTGGTAGCGCCGGGCGCGTTCGCGCGGCAGCTCGCCCAGGCCGGCGGCGATCCCCTTGGCCCTGGCGGCCGGGCCTGCCACGGGCGGCAGGTCGGGGTCGGGGAGGTAGCGGTAGTCGGCCGACTCCTCCTTGCCCCTGAGGCTGAACGTGCGCTGGCCGCCCTCGTTGAAGCCGCGGGTCTCGCGCGCCACGGGCCGGCCCGCTTCGATCAGCAGCGTCTGACGCCTGATCTCGAACGCGAGAGCCGCCGTGACGTTGCGGAACGAGTTGAGGTTCTTGACCTCGACCTTGACCCCGAGAGGCGCGCCCGGCTCGCGCAGCGAGACGTTGACGTCGGCGCGCATCTTGCCCTCCTCGGGGGAGGCCTCGGAGACGAGAAGCGCGCGCGCGATCGCCTGCACCTCGACGAGGAAGTCGCGGGTCTGCTCCGGCGTCCGCAGGTCCGGCTCGGTCACCAGCTCGATCAGCGGCGCGCCGGCGCGGTTGAGGTCGACGAGGGAGTGATCGGCGTAGGCGGGGTGCACCAGGCGTCCGGCGTCCTCCTCCAGGTGGCAGCGCGCGATGCGCACGCGCTCGCCGCTGGGCAGCTCGACCGCGCCGCCTAGGCCGATGGGTGCGTCGAACTGGCTGATCTGGTAGTTCTTCGGGGCGTCCGGATAGAAGTAGTGCTTGCGGTGGAAGCCGCCGCGATCGGCCAGGCGGCAGCCCAGCGAGAGCGCGAACGCGGTCGCGAGGTCGACGGCGCGCTCGTTGACCACGGGTAGGCTGCCCGGCAGTCCGAGGCAGACCGGGCAGGTGTTGAGGTTCGGCTCGAGCCCGAACCCGCCCGTCGAGCAGCCGCAGAAGAGCTTGCTGTCCGTGGCTAGGGCCAGGTGAACCTCGAGGCCGATGGCCGCTTCGAGCATGCGGACGAGTGTATCAGCGGCGAGACGCTATCATTCGGGCGATGGTACGAGTCGAGCTGGAGGACATCGCCGTCTCGGCCGACGAGAACCAGTTCCTCGTGCTGCTCAGGGGTCAGCAGGGCGAGCTGTTGCCGATCCAGATCGATGCGATGCAGGCCATCTCCATCGCCGCCGGACGCTCCGCCGAGAAGCCGGAGAGACCCCTTACGCACGACCTGCTCGTCTCGGTGCTCGAGATGCTCGGCGCCGAGGTCGCGCGCGTCGAGGTCACCGACCTCGTCGACGGCACGTTCTTCGCGATGCTGGTCTTGGAGCGCTCGGGGGTGCAGTTCGAGGTCGACGCCCGGCCGTCCGACGCCCTCGCCATCGCCGCCCGCACGAAGGCGCCGATCTTCGTGGCCGAGCACGTCCTCGACGAGAACGCTCTGCGCGACGAGTTCGGCTCGTCGGGCGGCGCCGAGGCATGATCGGCACGGCCGCGCCGACCCTCTGACACGCCGGCGTCTACCCGGCGGAGCTCAGCAGCGGCAGCGCAGCGGCCAAAGCCTCGGCGACGGCAGCCGGCTCGCCGCTGCCCGCACCCTGCGCGCGGTCCGGCCGCCCGCCTCCGCGTCCCCCCACCAACGCCAGCGACGCCTGCAGCGCTGGCCTCACGTCCACGCTCAAGCCCGGACCTGCGAGGAAGGCCAGCCTGACGCGCCCATCCTCGGTGGCAGCCAGCAGCGAGACGACGCCCTCGGCTCGCTGCAGCTCCTCGATCAGCGGTTCGAACAGCGCGGTCTCGCCACCGTCTAGCACGTGGGTCACGACGCGCCCGGAGCCGAGCTCGGCCGCCTCTGCGACCAGGCGCGCCGTCAGCGAGGCGGCGACCGAGCCGCTGCGCGCCGCGAGCACGCGGCGCAGCTCATCGGCGTCGGCCAGGAGGCGGGTCACGCGCTCGATCTGGCGCTCGAGCGGCGCGCTCAGCAGGCGCGTGAGCTCCTGCGTCACCCCGGCGCGCGCAGCGAGGTCCTCGATCGCCTCCTCGCCCGCCCTGAAGGTGACGCGGGTCAGGTCGCCCTTGATCCGGTCGCTGTCAACGATCCTGATGGGGAGCGCCTCGGCCGTGCTCCTGAGGTGCGTGCCGCCGCAGGCGATGACGTCGTAGTCGCCGATGGCCACCAGACGGATCGAGCCGGTGCGCTTGGTCGGCCGTCTCAGCGCGTAGTCGCCCAGCCGCGCCTCCTCGACCTCGAACGCCACCACCGGCAGCGACTCCCTGGCGACGCGGTTGGCCTCAGCCTCGGCCTCGGCGAGGGCGGCGCCGTCCGGCGACCCGCTCAGGTCGATCGTGCAGTCGGGCCCGCGCATGCTCACTGCCTGCGTGTGGTAACCGGGGCCGACGCGCGTGAACGTCTGTGCCAGCAGGTGCTCCGCCGTGTGCCGCTGCATGTGCCTGAAGCGCCGCGGCCAGTCGAGACGGCAGTCGAGCTGCCGCCCCTCCGCCACCGCCGCCTCCGCCTCGGCGAGCAGGCGGTCTTCCGCCGCCGGCTCGCCCTCAGCCGACGGCGCCAGCTTCTGCCAGATCTCGCCCGCCACCTCCGCGACGTCCTCGACGCGCCAGGGCCCGATGGTGCCCGTATCGTGAGGCTGGCCGCCGGCGGTCGGGTAGAACGCGCTGCGCTCGAGACGCAGCCAGACGCCGGTTTGCCCGGCGCCACCCAGCCCGGCGTCGCCGACGCCGGTGCCGACCGCCACGGCTCTGGAGCCGAAGCGCACGAGGTAAGGATCGAGCCGGTCTAGGCGCACGCCGGAGTGTACAGCCGGGGGACGGCGTCTGCGGCTGGCGGAGGTGGCGAAGGCGGGCGTGGCCGAGCGCGCCAAGCCATCCGGGCGATACTCCGGCGCGCAGCGTTCGCGGGCTGCAGCGCAAGCCGCGGCAATCGGCTAGCATGCTCCTCACCTTGCAACGCATGGCGACAGCTTCACGCGCCTGGGGCGCTGAGTTCGACGAAGAGGGCGAGACTCACTTCAGCCACCTGGTGGCCGAGTTGATCACCAGCCTGGGCGAGGACGTGGCTCGCGAGGGCCTGGTCGAGACCCCGGCGCGCGTCGAGCGCTCGCTGCGCTTCCTGACGAGCGGCTACCGGCTCAGCGTCGAGGAGGCCATCAACGGCGCGCTGTTCGCGGCCGAAGGCTCCGAGATGGTCGTCGTGAAGGACATCGAGTTCTACTCGATGTGCGAGCACCACATGCTGCCGTTCTTCGGCAAGGCGCACATCGGCTACGTGCCGGGCGACAAGATCCTCGGGCTGTCCAAGTTCGCCAGGGTCGTCGACGTCTTCGCGCGGCGCATGCAGGTGCAAGAGCGCATGACCTCGCAGATTGCCGACGCGCTGGTAGAGATCCTGAGGCCACGCGGCCTGGCGGTCGTGACCGAGGCGAGCCACCTGTGCATGATGATGCGCGGCGTCGAGAAGCAGGGCTCCACGACCCGCACCAGCGCGATGCGCGGGACGTTCATGAGCGACGCCCGCACCCGCCAGGAGTTCCTCGAGGCGCTTCGTTAGCGGCTAGCTGGATCAGCGCAGCGCGAACCTGGCGATCCAGTCTGCGACGCCGCCGTCCTCTGGCGCGGCGATGTGCTCGTCGGCGGCGGCCAGGGCGCGGTGGTCGACGTCCGGCCCCACGGCGACGGCGCGGCCGGCCCACTCGAGCATGGTCACGTCGTTGAGGCCGTCGCCGAAGGCGACGACGTCCTCGCGGCGGACGTTGAGAAGCCCAGCTATCCGCTCGAGCGCAGTTCCCTTGTCCCCGCCCTCCGGGACGATCTCGAGGTAGCCGTCGCCCCACAGGTAGCGCAGCAGGTACGGGTAGTCGGCCGCCACCAGGGCGTCGAGGCGCTCGCTGAGGCCGTTGGCGTGGAACACGACCTTGTCGGCGTCGCGACTGCCGCCCGGCAGGTACCTGTCGATGGCACGGTTGGCCGTGTGCACCCACTCCCAGCGCTCGTGCTCGGGGTCGCGGACGTAGAGGGTCTCGCCGATGACGCAGGTGAACTCGACCTCGAGGTCTTGGTAGTGGCGGTCGAGCAGACCGCTGACCTCGTCGCCGCGAAGCTGCAGGCGCCTGATCACCTCGCCGCCGGGCCCGCGGATCATCGAGCCGTGGTTGACGCTGTGCGGGAGGTCGATCTGGAGCGCGCTCAGGTACGGCTGGGCTGCCGCCAGGGGCCTACCCGTCAGCACGGTGACGAGGTGTCCGGCGCTGCGCGCCGCCTTGACCGCCCGCTCAATGTCGGCCGGAAGCTCATAGGTATCGGTGAGTAGCGTCTTGTCGAGGTCGAAAGCCAACAGCACGCCAGCAGGTTAACCCTAATCGCGCGTCTAGCCGGTGATGAGCCGCTCATGCCCAGATGGTGCGACGCGAAGGCTTGTACATCGGCGTGGCAGACGAGGACGAGCGTCCAGGGCGCGATGTTACAATCCGCAGCAGCGATTGCTGGGCGCCGTAAGCGCTCCAGGAGGTTCGTCGATGTACCGAGGCCGAGAGGGCCAGTGGGCCTTCTACTTACACCGCATCTCAGGTGTGGCGCTGGCGCTCTACCTGATGTTGCACGTCTTCGACATAAGCCTGGTCATGTATGGTCCCGACGGACCGTTCAACGCGTTCCTGTTCTTCTACCACCAGTGGCCGTTCAGGGTCGGGCTGGTGCTGATCATCGCGGCGGTCGTCTACCACGGCCTCAACGGACTGCGGATCATCCTCCTCGACTTCACCGGCTGGGCCATCAGGTACCAGCGCGCGATGTGGTACGGCGTGCTCGCCGTGACCGCGGCTATCGGCATCCCCGTCCTCTTCAAGATCGTGCCAGAGATCCTGGGCCACGCCTGATGGCCACTCGCCCCAAGACCCTGCAGCAGGCGCGAGAGGTCTACTCCAGCAACTCGGAGCTCGCCTGGTGGGTGTTCATGCGCATCAGCGGGTTCCTGCTGGTGTTCCTGGTGTTCGCTCACGTGTTCATCAACAACATCCTGGTGGACGCCGGCACCATCGACTACGACTACGTCGCGAACCGCTTGCGGCAGCCCGCGGTCAGGGTCTTCGACTCGTTCCTGCTCGGCTTCGCGCTGCTGCACAGCGTCAACGGCCTGCGCTACAGCGTCGAGGACTACGTCAAGGGCCCGCGCGGCCGCTTCTGGGCCAAGACGGTGCTCTACACGGTGTCGGGAGCCATCTTCGTCGTCGGTGTGATGACGTTGTGGACCTTCACCTTCAGCGAGATGGGCGACGCCATCCGCAACCTGGCCCCGAACTGATGGGTCGAGGCTGCGCTCTACCCGAAGACGCGAGCGGTGCCACAAGGCGAGACAGCAGAAGGGAAGACGAGCAGACCAGATGAGCAACCTGCATAGGTTCGACGTGATCGTCGTCGGCGCCGGCGGAGCCGGCCTGATGGCGGCGCGCTACGCGGCGCAGCACCCCGGGGTGTCCGTTGCGGTCATCACCAAGCTCTACCCGACGCGGTCTCACACCGGCGCGGCGCAGGGCGGCGTCGGCGCGGCGCTTGGCAACGTCACCGAGGACCACGCCGAGTGGCACGCCTACGACACGGTCAAAGGTGGCGACTACCTGACCGACCAGGACGTCGCCGAGGTCTTCTCGCACGAGGTCATCGAGGCCGTCTACGAGCTCGAGCACATGGGCCTGCCGTTCAGCCGCCTGCCCAACGGCAAGATCGCGCAGCGCAAGTTCGGCGGCCACACCCGCGAGCACGGCAAGGCGGCCGTCGAGCGCGCCTGCTACGCCGCCGACCGCACCGGCCACATGATCTTGCAGACGCTCTACCAGCAGTCGATCAAGGACGCTGTCACCTTCTTCAACGAGTTCTACGTCCTCGACCTGATCATGGACGGCGGCGAGTGCCTCGGGGTCGTGGCGTTGGAGCTGTCCACCGGCGCGCTGCACACCTTCCACGCCAAGGCTACGATCCTCGCCACCGGCGGCAACGGCCGCATGTTCCGCGTCACCTCGAACGCGCACGCGCTCACCGGCGACCTGATGAGCATCGTCTACCGGCGCGGCCTGCCGAT
>CAYYOK010000033.1:8920-27098 GCA_964473205.1 uncultured bacterium
GCCGATCGAGGACCCGGAGTTCTACCAGTTCCACCCGACGGGGCTCTACAAGCTCGGCGTGCTGCTGACAGAGGGTGCGCGCGGCGAGGGCGGCATCCTCCGCAACGCCGACGGCGAGCGCTTCATGGAGCGCTACGCCCCCACCATCAAGGACCTGGCGCCGCGCGACATGGTCAGCCGCGCGATGTACCTCGAGATCCGCGACGGCCGCGGCTGCGGTCCCGACAAGGACTACATCCACCTCGACCTGACGCACATCGACGCTCACATCATCGAGGAGCGCCTGCCCGACATCACCGAGTTCGCGCGCATCTACCTCGGCGTCGACCCGGTCAAGGAGCTGGTGCCGATCCAGCCGACGGCGCACTACGCGATGGGCGGCGTGCCGACGACCATCGACACCAACGTGATCTCCGACGGCGCCAACACCGTCGTGCCCGGCCTCTACGCCGCCGGCGAGGTCGCCTGCGCCAGCCTGCACGGCGCCAACCGGCTCGGGACCAACTCTCTCGGCGACCTGATCGTGTTCGGCCGCAGGGCGGGCCGCAACGCCTCGGCCTACGCGGCCGGCGCCAGTCACCGCGACCTGCCGGCGGACCCACAGGCGCGCACCCGCGCGCTGATCGACAAGACCATGAACGGCCCCCGCACCGAGCGCGTGTCGCACGTGCGCACCGAGCTGCAGGCCTCGATGATGGACAACGCGTCGGTCTTCCGCACCGAGGAGACCCTCAGGGCGCAGCTGGCGAAGCTAGGCGAGCTGGTGGCGCGCTTCGAGAACATCGGCGTCGAGGACAAGGGCAAGCGCTTCAACACCGAGCTGACCGAGGCGATCGAGCTGGGCTTCCTGCTCGACAACGCGGTGATGCTCGTCAACGCGGCGCTCAACAGGACCGAATCGCGCGGGGCACACTCGCGCGAGGACTTCAAGGAGCGCGACGACGAGAACTGGCTCAAGCACACCCTCGTCTATCAGGACGGCGCCTCTGCATCTGGCGTTCGCATCGACTACAAGCCCGTGACGCTTGGCCGCTACGAGCCCAAGCCGCGGGTGTATTAGAGGAGCGGCATGAACATCACAGTGCGCGTCAAGCGTTTCGATCCCGAGGTCGACAAGCGGCCCAGGTGGCAGGAGTTCAAGCTCGAGGCGCGGCCGACCGACCGGGTTCTGGACGTGCTGCACGAGATCAAGTGGGAGCAGGAGGGCAGCCTGGCTTTCCGGCGCAGCTGCGCTCACGGCATCTGCGGCTCCGACGCGATGCTGATCAACGGCACCAACCGCCTGGCCTGCAAGGTCCTCGTGCAGGACCTGGGGAGCACGATCACGGTCGAGCCGATCCGCGGCCTGCCCGTGCTCAAGGACCTCATCGTCGACATGGAGCCGTTCTTCGACTCCTACCGTTCGGTGTTGCCGTACTTCATCAACGACGACCCGGCCCCGACGACCGAGCGCCTGCAGAGCCCCGAGGACCGCGAGATCTTCGACGCCACCACCAAGTGCATCCTGTGCGCGGCCTGTACGACGAGCTGCCCGGTCTTCTGGACCAACGGCCGCTACGTCGGCCCGGCGGCGATAGTCAACGCGCACCGCTTCATCTTCGACTCGCGCGATCAGGGCGCGACCGCGCGGCTGCAGGCGCTCAACGGCATCAACGGCCTGTGGCGCTGCCGCACCGCGTACAACTGCACCGAGGCCTGTCCGCGCGACATCCCCGTGACCCAGGCGATCGAAGAGGTCAAGCGCGAGCTGCTCTACCGCCGTTCGTAGAACGGCGCCCGTTCGTTGGACGGCGCCCGCTCCCGAGGCGTGGCGCGCCGGCGGCTCAGTTCAGCGTGACTATCGGGCCGTGCTCCGCGCTCTCGCTCCTGGGACGCGTCATGATGACCGGCACCAGCACCATGCGCAGCACCTTCTCGGCCACGCTGCCGAGGAACGCGCGGCCGATGCCGCTGCGGCCGTGAGTGGCCATGACTATCGCGTCGAAGCCTCCCGCGTCGGCGGCGTCCGCGATCTCCTGCGCCGGGTCGCCGAACAGAGCCTTGACGTAGACCGTGAAGCCGGCCTCGCGCAGGCGCTCGGCGTCGTCCTCTAGCGCGGCTTCGACCTCGGCTCTCGCCGACTGCCAGGCCTGCGTCGAGTAGATGGAGCGCCCCTTGACCTCCACCGGCCACGAGACCTCGGTGCCGACCACGACCGGCTGCGCCGGCGCCACGTAGGCGCCTTCCGGGACCTCGCCGACCTGCACCAGCGTGACCGCAGTGGTCTGGGGCTCGAACAGCCGGCCCAGCGTCCTGAACGCCGTGCGGCTGAAATCCGAGCCGTCGAGTGGGATCATCACCTTGCGCTGGGTCATACCGGACTCCTCGCTGGGTCTCGCGAGGCTGCCGAGCCGGGGAAGGCTGCCTAGTGCCTGAGCGCGGTCGGGACGCGAGCCCTCGAGTCCATGCTCCCGCGTCGCGGCGAGCGGCGCCACGGACAACTGTCTCGCTGGAGCCCGGTCCGGCGCCGCGGTCGGCCTACGGTCGGCCTACGGGCGGCCGCGGACGGCCCTGATCGTCCCCAGGTCTTACGGAAGGCGCGCGATCAGCTCGACCTCGACCCGCGAGTCCTTGGGCAGGCGCGCGACCTGCACCGTGCTGCGCGCGGGCGGCTCCGAGCCGAAGTAGGAGGCGTAGACCTCGTTGAAGTCGGCGAAGTCGTTCATGTCGATCAGGAAGCAGGTCGCCTTGACGACGTCGTCGAAGCCGCAGCCGGCCGCGGCGAGAACGGCGGCCAGGTTCTCCATCACGCGCCGCGTCTGAGCCTTGACGTCGCCGCCGACGAGCACGCCGGTTCCCGGCTCGAGAGCCACCTGCCCGGCGGTGAAGAGCAGGTCTCCCGACCTGACGGCCTGCGAGTAAGGTCCGACGGCAGCCGGAGCGTCAGCGGTGGCGATGATCTTCTTCATGCCTCAGGCTACAGGCAAGCGGAAGGGTCAGTAGCGGATCGCGAAGAACACGGCCACCGCCAGCATCAGCGCGGAGCCCACGAGCCAGGCCCGGTACGGGTAGAGGGGGTGCTTCCTGAGCCGGCTGAGCGGGCCGTTGGCGGGGTACTCGTCCTCGACGCGCCTGATGCCGGAGAGGGTGTCGCCGATGTCGACGGTGGACGGCTCGAGCGCGTTCTCGCCGAGGTCGTAGCGCTTGGGCCGGCGCGCGACGTCCCTGACCTGCAGCACGACGGCGGTGACGTTGTCGGGGCTGCCGCGGTCGTTGGCCTCGCGGATCAGCCTGGCGGCCGCGGCGTCTGGCTCCATGCCGCTGACGAGCTGCGCCATCAGCGGCTCGCTCAGCAGCATGCTGACGCCGTCGGAGACGACGAGGACGGCGTCGTTGGGCCTCACCTCGAAGTGCAGCACGTCGAGCTTGAACGACGGCATCGCGCCGATGGCGTTGGTGATGACGTTGCGGTAGCGGTGCTTGTTCGCCTCGTCCTCGCTGAGCAGTCCGAGGCGGACCCGCTCGGCGACCCAGCTGTGGTCGTAGGTGAGGCGCCTGATCTCGCCGTCTCTGACCAGGTAGGCGCGCGAGTCGCCGACGTGCGCCACGAGGCCGACCTGATCGTCGATGAGCACGGCGGTGAGCGTCGTGCCCATGCCGGTGTGCTCGGGATGCTCGATCGCGTGGTTGTAGACCTCGACGTTGGCCGCCTGCGCGGCCCTGGCGAGCGCGACCGGGGCGTGGCTGCGGCTGCGCCTCAGCGACTCGGTCAGCACCTCGATGGCGCGCCGGCTCGCGACCTCGCCCGAGATGTGGCCGCCCATGCCGTCGGCGACGACGGCCAGCTCCCCGAACGGGGAGATGTTGCCGGCGAAGAAGTAGTCCTGGTTGACGCTGCGCACCCTGCCGGCGTCGCTGGCGCCGGCGCTGACTACGCGCGTCTCGCTGGTCCTCGCGCCGGGATTAGGCTTTAGCAAGCCCACGGCCACACGGTCATGATATCCGCGCGGCCGCCGCGGACCGGGGTGGCGGATACCACAGGTATCGCCGTCTGGAACGCAGCAAGCGCGCTGCCGAGGCGCCCGGAACGGCTCGGGCGTGCTGTTATGCTTCGCGGCGTGTCGCAGGGCGCTCTCGAGTTGGTCGCAGAGATCAGAGCCGGCAGGATCAGCGCCGAGCAGGCGACGGCCGCCGCCCTCGCGCGGGCGGAGGAGGCCCAGGCCGACCTCAACGCGTTCATCACCGTGCCCGCTGACGCCGCGCTGAGGCGCGCGCGCTCCCTCGACGCGCTGGGGCGAGACGGGCTGGCAGCGCTTCCGTTGGCGGGCCTGCCCGTCGTGGTCAAGGACAACATCTGCACCGCGGGTATCAGGACCACGGCCGGCTCGCGCCTGCTCGACGACTTCGTGCCGCCCTACGACGCCACCGTGGTGTCCAGGCTCGAGGCGGCCGGCGCCGTCGTCGTGGCCAAGGCCAACCTCGACGAGTTCGGCATGGGCTCCACCAACGAGAACTCCGCCTACGGGCCGGTGCTGAACCCGCACGACAAGGCGCGGGTCGCGGGCGGCTCGTCGGGCGGCTCGGCGGCCGCGGTCGCCGCCGCCGTCGCGCCGGTGGCCCTCGGCTCCGACACCGGCGGCTCCGTCAGGCTGCCGGCGGCGTTCTGCGGGGTGATCGGCTTCAAGCCGACCTACGGTGCGCTGTCGCGCTACGGGCTGATCGCCTACGCCAGCTCGCTCGACCAGATCGGCATCTTGGCCACCTCGGTGGCGGACGTCGAGACCGTGTTCGAGGTGCTGCTCGGGGCGGACCCCCTCGATCAGACGACCTTCGACCTGCCCATGCCGGACGTCGACGCCGGCGGCGCCGGTCGGCCTGGCGCAGCCGCGGCGGACGCCGAGAGCCGTGGAGCGCGGCAGGCGGCCGCCAGCCTGGCCGGCCAGCGCTTCGGCTACGTCGTGGACCTCGCGGGCGCGGGCATCAGCGGCGGGGTCCAGGCGGGGCTGCGCGCCGCCAGCGAGCAGCTGCGCTCCCTCGGCGCCGAGGTCGTGCCCGTCTCACTGCCGAGCGTGAGCTACGCGGTGCCGGCGTACTACCTGATCGCCACGGCCGAGGCCTCGAGCAACCTGGCCCGCTACGACGGCATGCTCTACGGCGGCCGCGTCGGCGCCGACGCCGACGGCCAGGCGGCGGTCATCACCAGGACGCGCGCGGCGCTGTTCGGAGCCGAGGTCAAGCGGCGCGTGCTGCTCGGCTCTTTCGCCCTCTCCGCCGGCTACGTCGACGCCTACTACGCCCGCGCTCTCAAGGTGCGCTCGAAGCTGAGCGCGGAGATCGGCGCGGGGCTGGCCGGCCTCGACGGACTGCTGGCGCCGACGAGCCCCACGACTGCCTACCGGCTCGGCGAGAAGGTGTCCGACCCGGTCTCCATGTATCTGGGGGACACCGCTACGTGCATCGCCAACCTCGCGGGGCTGCCCGCCATCAGCCTGCCTGCGGGAACCGATGCGGATGGCCTCCCGGTCGGCGTGCAGCTCATGGGCGCCGCGCGTGACGACCGCAGGCTGCTGGCCGCCGCCGGAGCGTTGGCCGCGTCGCTCAGGTGACGGGTCGCGAGGCCTTGTGATATGCTTCTTCGGCTTGGCAGGCTGCTCGGCCCGAGAAGGTCGGCGGCGTGCCCTGAGTTCTACTGATCCTGCGACCCGTTCGCGCTGCCCCTCCACTGTGCCCACCACGGCGCACGCGGCGGGCGGTGCGCTTAGCGCAGCACGAGCCGGCTGAACTCTCGAAGGAGAAAGCATGAAACGGACGTACCAGCCTAACCGCCGCAAGCGTGCCAAGACGCACGGCTTCCGCGCGCGTATGGCCACGCCCGGCGGTCGCAACGTCATCAAGCGGCGTCGCGCCAAGGGCCGCAAGCGCCTGTCGGTCTCCGACAGCTAAGAGGGTCCGGTCCGGTGTGGCGCGGCAGGACGTCCCTCTTGACCGCGTCATGCTCGTCGGGTCCGGCGTCGTCTCTGGCGCGGCAGGACGTCCCTCTTGATCGCGTCGCGCTCGTCGGGTCCGGCGTCGTCTCTGGCGCGGCCGGGCGCCCCGACCGCACCAGCCTCAAGCCGCTCAAGGGCGACAGAGCCTTCAGGCGGCTCAGCAAGGGTCAGGCGGCCGGCAGCAAGCACCTGAGCTTGCGCTGGCGCGCGACCAGGCAGGGAGAGGTGCGAGTGGGCATCGTCGTAAGCCGCAAGGTGGGCAAGGCCGTGGTACGCAACCGCGTCAAGCGCCGGCTGCGCGAGGCTCTGCGCGAGCTGATCGGTGCGCGCTCGGACAGGCCGCTTCCGGCTGTCACCGCCCGGATGGACGAGGCCGCCGCACCGCCCGCCAGCTACGACCTGCTGATAATGACCAGGCCGGCGGCCGCCCAGGCCGATTACGCCGAGCTGAAGCGCTCGCTGAGGACGGCCATGCAGCGCGGGGGGTTGCTCGCATGAGCGGCTGGCCCGCCCGCGTCGTTCTCGCACCGGTGCGTTTCTACCGGCGCTTCATCTCGCCGCTCAAGCCGGCGCCGAGTTGCCGGTTCCACCCGACCTGCAGCGCCTACGCGATCGAAGCCGTCGAACGCCACGGCGCGCTCAAGGGCGCCTGGCTGGCCGTGTGGAGAGTCCTGCGCTGCCACCCGTTCAACCCGGGCGGCTACGATCCCGTGCCGCCTGCCGGCCGAAGGGCCGCGCACAGGCACGCTCACGAACCACATGGTCACGAATACGGTCAGGAAGTGAGCTCGGAGGCCACTTGAAACGCTTCGGTCTAAAGACGTTCCTGGCGGCGCTACTGGTCGCCGCCCTTGCCACTACGGCCAGCGCCAGAGTCGTGTTCGAGGTGTCTGAGTTCGCGGTCTCGCAGTTCCGCAACGTCAACGAGAGCCTCGCTAGCTGCGGCAGCGCGCAGGAGTCGTTCCTGTGCGCCTACGAAGACGGCTACCTCGTGCGCGTCCCGACCAAGGGCGCCGACTTCTTCTTCACCCCGGCGGGAGAGCTGGCGGCGGCGTTCACCAAGTTCCAGCGCGGCCAGACCATCAACAACTACAACCTCAACGACCGCGTCAACCTCGTGCCGTACGCCTCGGAGGTTCCGGCCGGCGGCATCCTGCTCGACGGCAGGTATCACACGCCTCGAGACGTCAGCGGCGGCTTCGTCAAGCTCGACGAGAACACCCTGATCGGGGAGTTCGAGTACCTGATCCCCGGCTACCGCGTCGAGCGCCGCGTGATGGTCAGCGCCGTCAGCGAGTCGGCCGAGCACTACCTGACCCTCACGCCGATCGCGGCCGGCGCCGGGGTCGAGAGCGCCGAAGGCGACGAGGGCGAGCCCGCTGACGCCTCGACAGCGACGCTGGTGCAGTTCGCCGTGCCCGGGATAGCCAACATCGCCAGCCCCGTCGTCAAGATCGGCTTCGAGACCACGTTCGTGACCAACCCGGCCGAGCGCGCCTACCAGGCGCCGACGTACGCCGCCTTGCAGAAGAACGACAACAACCGCGATCAGGCCTTCGTGATGCTGCCGCTCGATCCGGCCGAGTCGACGCTTGCCACCAACGGAGTCGCGCTGAGACACGCGAGCGGGGACGACGTCTCCGCCACGTTCATGCGGCCGAACCTGATCGCGATGCAGACCGCGCTCAACCCCGGCTCCGCCCCGACCAGCCTCGGCATCAGGCTCTACGCCGGCAACAACGAGCTGGTGCGCTACACGCAGGAGGGCTTCCTCGACCTGCCCGGCCTGTTCAGGCCCAACATCCTCGGCCGCCTGTCGCTAGCCATCGTGCAGGTGCTGCAGTTCATCCATCAGTACGTGCCGAGCTGGGGCCTGTCGATCATCGTGCTGACCCTGCTGTTCAGGGCGCTCGTCTGGCCGCTGATCACGACGCAGACCAGGTCGATGTTCGGCATGCAGGCGCTGCAGCCGAAGATCCAGGAGATCCAGCGCAAGTACAAGGACGACCGCGAGAAGCTGACCCAGGAGACGATGAAGCTCTACCGCGAGGCGGGCGTCAACCCAGCCGGCGGCTGCTTGCCCATCCTGGTCCAGATGCCGCTGTTCATCATCCTGTGGCGCGTGTTCGTCAACTTCGAGTTCGCCGAGGGCTTCCTGTGGCTGCCCGACCTCGGGCAGTCCGACCCGATCTTCATCCTGCCGATCCTCTACATCGCCGTGATGGTGGCGATGTCGTGGTTCTCGGCGCGCAACAACCCGACGATGCTGCGCCAGTCGATGATCATGAACCTGGTCTTCGGTTTCATCATCTTCGCGTTCCCGGCCGGCGTGCTGCTCTACTATGTGGTATCCATGGCGGTCCAGGTGCTGCAGTACTGGCTGATCAGCCGCAAGCAGCCGAAGGTGGCTCCGTTGGTCCCAGCCACGGCCGGCAAGCGTGGCAAGTGAGGCGGGTGTGAGTGGAAGGCTCTGATCTCGACAAGTACCTAGAGGGCATAGGCATCAACGTCGACGAGGAGAACGCCGACGGCATGCTCCCCAACGAAGACGCCGAGGAGTTCGGCGAGGCCGACTTCGGCGTCGGTCCGATCGCTCAGGGCGATCCTGTCGAGCGCGCGGAGTCGTTTCTCGTCAACCTCCTCCTCAACTTCGACCCCACCTATGCCGTCGAGGTCGATCAGATCTCGGAGAACGAGATCCACGCCGAGGTGTTCGGCGGCGACCCCGGCAAGATCATCGGGCGAGGGGGCCGCACGCTCGCCGCGCTGGAGTACATCACCAACGCCGTCGTCAACCGCGACGAGGCGAGCGGCGTGCGCGTCAACGTCGACGTAGGCGGCTACAAGCGCCGCCGGGACGAGCGCCTGCGCGAGAGCGCGTTCTCGGCCGCCGCGCGCGTGCGCAAGGGTGGCCACGCCGTGGAGATGGAGCCGATGAGCGCCGGCGAGCGGCGCGTTGTCCACATGGCCCTGGCCGACGAGCCCGACGTGATCACCGAGTCCACGGGCGAGGGACCAGACCGCCGGGTAGTCGTCAAGCCCGCCTGAGCGTGCTCAAGGAGGCCCTGGCCGCTGCCGAGAGGCGGTTGGCCGCCGCCGGCGTGGCCAGCCCGCGCGCCGAGGCGCTCCTGCTCCTCGAGGCGGCGGTCGGCGTCGAGCGCAGCAGCCTGCTGTCACAGCTAGACCGTCCGTTGCTGGAGGGCGAGGGCGCCGCTCTCGCCGAGCTGCTGCGCCGCCGCGTGACGCGCGAGCCGCTGCAGCACGTGCTCGGCGAGGCGCCGTTCTACGGCCTGATGCTCTCGGTGTCCGAGGATGTGCTCGTGCCGCGGCCGGAGACGGAGCGGCTGGTCGAGATCGTGCTCGAGGAGCTGCGCGGTGTCAGCGGGACAGTGCTCGACGTCGGCTGCGGCAGCGGCGCCATCGCGCTGGCGCTCAAGGCCGAGCGGCCCGACCTGGACGTGTGGGCTTCGGACGTGTCGGGACCGGCGCTGGCAGTCGCGCGCGCTAACGCCGAGAAGCTGGGTCTCGACGTCACCTTCCGCCGCTCCGACCTGCTGGCCGACGCCGAGATCGCCAGGGTAGCGGCCGGCTGCGTGGCATTGGTGTCGAACCCTCCCTACCTGCCCGACTCCGACCGCGAGCTGGTCCCGATCGAGGTGCGCAGCGAGCCGGAGGTCGCCCTCTACGCCGGACCGGACGGTCTCGACGTCGCCAGGAAGCTGTTGCGGCAAGCCCGCAACCTGCTCGCGCCGCGCGCCCTGCTCGCCCTCGAGCTCGACGAGCGCAACGCCGCCCAGCTGGCAACGAGCATGCGCGGCTTCAGCGGCCTGAGGCTCGAGAGCGACCTGACCGGGCGCGAGCGTTTCGTGATCGCGAGGCGCTGACCGGCGAGTCGTGCCGGTCGACTTGACCTGTCAGTCGGCCGAGGAGCGGCCGCCGAGCGGCGGCAGGTCGGGGAAGTCGTCCAAGCCGGTCGGATGCGGAGCGCGCACTCCCGGAGAGCCGCGGGCGCCGTCGGCAGCCGCGGGTCGCACGAAGCTGGCGATGACGAGCAGGCCGGCTCCGATCACGACGCACATGTCCGCCACGTTGAACACCGGGAACGAGAAGCTGCCGCTGCTGAAGTGGATGAAGTCGGTTACGTAACCGAGGCGGAGCCTGTCGATCATGTTGCCGATCGCTCCCGCCAGCACCAGCGCCAGCGCCGTTCTCACGAGCCGCGTCTGCCGGGCCCCGTTGCGCGCCATGAACACCACGAGCCCGAGAGCGACGACACCCGACAGCAGCCCGAGCATGAAGGTGCCGTCGACGTGCACGCCGAGGACCTCTAGGTCGAAGTTGCGCAGGATGCCGAAGGCGGCGCCGCTGTTCCGCGTGTGCGTGAGCGAGAAGCCGAGAGCCAGAGCGATCTCCTGCCCGCCCAGCGGCAGCGAGCGGACCACCAGCAGCTTCGTCAGCTGGTCGAGTGCGACGAGCGCGGTGGCCAAGGCGAACATCACCCGAGCAGTATACCGATGGCGCGCGTGGCCTCAGGTCGGCCGCTCTGTCTAGCGCACGCTAGAGCTTTCACTTCGTTAGCGCGTCGGGCAGGGCTATGGTGGATGTGAAAGCGCGGACGGGCGCTATGAGCTAAGCCGTCACGAAGGGTGCGACAGTGGTAGCCAACCTAGAACTGCTACGCCAGCGGCTCTCGCGCAGCGGGCCGGAGGACCTGGACGCCGACCTGCTGGCGTTCGCCTCGGTCCTGTTCGACAAGGTCGACGAGGGCTTCTTCGACGCATTCGGCCCAGAGGCTCTCCACGCGATTGCCATCGACAGCCTCAACTTCCTCAAGGCGCTCGGAACGGACGAGCTGAAGGTCCAGGCGTACAACCCGACGTTCGAAGCGGACGGCTGGGAGTCGCCGCAGACCGTCGTGCGCCTCGCTCTCGTCGACAGGCCCTTCATCTTCGATTCGGTCCAGGCCGAGCTGATCAGGGGCGGCTTCGACCTCGTCTACCAGCTACACCCCCTCTACCGCGTCAGCCGCGACGCCGCCGGGCGGGTCGTGGCGCTGGGGGCCGAGGGGGGCCGCCTCGAGGCGTTCGAGATGTTCTTCATCGGGCGCGTCGACGATCCCGACGTCCTCAGGCGCATCGAGAAGGGCGTCACGGACGTGCTGCGCGACGTCATCCTCGCCACCTCCGACTACCGCGCCCTCCGCCTGCGCTCGCAGGCGACCGCCGTCTACCTGCGGGAGCTGGCGGCGCGCGCCGAAGGCTCGGCGTCTCAGAGCGAGTCCGCATCCTCGCAGGCCGCTGACGGCGCGCTCGGTCCCACGCTAGGCGTGTCGGAAGGCGACCTGCTCGAGGCGGCCGAGTTCATGGAGTGGCTCGACGACGACAACTTCATCTTCCTCGGCTACCGCGAGTACCACATCGTCGACGTGAACGGCGAAAGAGGTCTGCAGGCGAGCCGGGACAGCAGCCTCGGCATCCTCAGGAAGCTCGGCGCCAGCGCCTACCGTCATGCCGTGCCGCTCAAGGACCTTCCGCCGCAGCTGCTCGAGCGCGTGACCGGCGGTCGGCTGTTCATCGTCACCAAGACCAACGCAGAGTCGTCCGTGCACCGCGCGAGGCGCATGGACTACGTCGGCATCAAGTCTCTCTCGCCCGAGGGAGAGGTGCTGGGCGAGAGGCGCTTCGTCGGCCTGCTCACCACCAAGGCCCAGGCGGCGGCCGTCAGCGACATCCCCATCCTCAGGCGCAAGCTCAAGCAGGTCCTTGAGCTCGACGACGCGATCCCCGGCACGCACGACTACAAGGAGATCGTCGCGGTCTTCAACTCGATGCCGCGCGAGGAGCTCTTCTCCAGCGAGGCCGAGCAGCTCCACTCCGACATCAGGACGATCATCAGCCTCGAGCAGGAGCGCAGCGCGCGCCTGCGGCTGCGCCCCGATCCGCTCAAACGCGGCATCAGCGCGATGGTGATGATGCCGCGCGAGAGCTTCAACGCCGACGTCAGGCGTTCGATCCAGGCGTTCTTGCGCGAGCGGCTGCAGGCCAAGCGCGTCGACTACCGCCTGGCGATGTCGGACGAGCAGACGCACGCGCGCTTCCACTTCTACTTCGTCACCGACCTGGACCCGGGCGAGCTCGACGTCAAGGAGCTGGAGCGCACGATCCGCGAGCTGGCTCGCAGCTGGCAGGACGAGTTCCGCGAGCGCCTGATCCAGGCGCGCGGCGAGCGCGTCGGCCGCGAGCTGGCGAGCAAGTACGGCCCCGCCTTCGACGACAGCTACCGCGCCGACATAACGCCGACGCAGGCCGTGAAGGACGTCGCCAACCTCGAGCGGATCGTCGAGGACCGGCCGGTCTTCGACCTGTCCAACCGGCCGGACCGGCCAGACCTCACGCTGCTGAACATCTACCACCGCGACCACACGCTGGCCCTCTCCGACGTGCTGCCGACGCTCGAGAACCTGGGCCTCAGGATCTTCGAGCAGTACCCCTACAACCTCGACGTCGAGGGCGAGCACGCCGGCGTCGACCTGTTCCTGGTGCAGACCCATTCGCACGGCCAGCTCGACCTCGAGCGCGACCGCGAGAGGCTGCTGTCCGCCCTGTCGGCGGTGTTCGCGCTCGAGGCCGAGGACGACTCGCTCAACCAGCTGGTGCTCTACGCCGGGCTGACGCACCGCCAGGTGGCTCTGCTGCGGGCCTACCAGATGTACTACGCGCAACTCAACTCGGCCACGAGCCGCGCGTTCGTCACCTCCAGCCTGCTCGCCAACCCGGGCGTGGCGGGGCTGCTCTACGACTACTTCGAGGCCCGCTTCGACCCCAACGCGGCCGGTGGCGCAGGCGTGGCGGACGCGGCCCGCACCTCCGCGGTCGCGCGCGCGCAGGAGGCCGTCGTCGACGCGCTGACCGCCGTCTCCTCGCTGGCCGAGGACCAGGTGCTCAGGGGCCTCCTCGACCTGATGGCCGCGACCGTGCGCACCAACTACTTCCTTGGCTTTGAACGCATCAGCTTCAAGCTGCGCTCCGCCAGCGTCGGCAGCATGCCGGAGCCGCGGCCGCTGTTCGAGATCGCGGTGTCGAGCCGCGGTGTCGAAGGCGCCCACCTGCGCGGCGGCATGGTGGCCAGAGGCGGACTGCGCTGGTCCGACAGGCCCGACGACTTCCGCACGGAAGTACTCGGCCTGATGAAGACCCAGATGACCAAGAACGCGGTGATCGTGCCGGTCGGCTCCAAGGGCAGCTTCGTGCTCAAGGGCGCGCCGACCGACCGCGAGGCTCTGCGCGCCTACGTCCGGGAGCAGTACCGGAACTACCTGAGGGGCCTGCTCGACGTGACCGACAACATCGTCGACGGCGCCGTCGTGCCGCCGGAGCGCGTGCTGCGCTACGACCCGGACGACACGTATCTGGTGGTCGCCGCGGACAAGGGCACGGCTGCCTTCTCCGACCTGGCCAACGCCACCGCCGCCGAGTACGGCTTCTGGCTAGGGGACGCCTTCGCCTCTGGCGGCTCGGTCGGCTACGACCACAAGGGCATGGGCATCACGGCCAGGGGCACCTGGCGCTGCCTGGAGCGGCACTTCGCCGAGCTCGGGCTCGACCTCCACAGCCAGCCGTTCACCGTCGTCGGCATCGGCGACATGTCGGGCGACGTGTTCGGCAACGGCATGCTCTACACCGACCAGATACGGCTGGTGGCGGCCTTCAACCACCTGCACGTGTTCGTCGACCCCCAGCCCGACCCGGCGAGCAGCTTCGTCGAGCGCAAGCGGCTGTTCGAGACGCGCGGCTCGACCTGGCTCGACTACGACCGCGCGCTGATCAGCGCCGGCGGCGGCGTGTTCGAGCGCAACTCCAAGAGCATCCCGCTCTCCGACGAGATGCGCGCGCTGCTCGGCACCAAGGCCGCCACGCTGACCGGCCCCGAGCTGATCAAGGCCCTGCTGACCCTGCCGGTCGACCTGCTCTACAACGGCGGCATCGGCACCTACGTCAAGGCGTCGGGGGAGCGCCACGCCGAGGTCGGCGACGCCGCCAACGACGCGGTGCGGGTCGACGGCAAGGACCTGCGCTGCAAGATGGTCGGCGAGGGCGGCAACCTCGGCCTGACGCAGCTCGGCCGCATCGAGTACGCGCTGGCCGGTGGGCGCATCGACACCGACGCGATCCACAACTCCGCCGGCGTCGACACCTCGGACCACGAGGTGAACATCAAGATCGCCCTGCAGCCACTGGTCGCGGCGGGCAGGCTGGAAGGCAAGCAGCGCAACGAGCTGCTCAAGGGGATGGAGAGCGAGGTAGGCGAGCTGGTGCTGCGCGACAACGCCCGCCAGACGCTCGCGCTGAGCCTGGCCGAGAGAGGCGCGCGGGCCGATCTCGGGCTCTACGCGTCGCTGCTCGACTACCTGGCCGAATCGGGCGGCCTCAACCGCACTGTCGAGTTCCTGCCCAGCACCCGCCAGCTCGAGGAGCGCCGCCGCGACGGCGGCAGCTTCACGCGCCCCGAGCTGGCCGTGATGCTCGCCTACGTCAAGATGGGCCTCTACCGCCGGCTGCTCGAGACCGACATACCCGACGAGCCGCGCCTCGCGCACTACCTCCGCGACTACTTCCCGGCCGAGCTGCAGGTCGGCCTGCCGGACGCCGTCGCCGGGCACCGGCTGAGGCGCGAGATCGCCGCCACGCAGATGACCAACACGCTCGTCGACGTGCTCGGCATGGCGTTCGTGCACCGCGTGATGCGCGAGAACGCCGTGGGCTCCGTGCGCGTGGTGCGCGCGGCGCTGCTGGCCCTCGAGCTGCTCGGCGCGCGCGAGCTGGCAGCCAGGGTCGAGTCGCTGGGCTTGGCGCGGCGCGGCGGCTCGGAAGGAGAGGGCGCAGCCGGCGGCACCGAGGGGAGCTACGCGGCGCTCGAGGCGCTGTCGTCGGCGGTGGCGGGCGTCGTCGGCTGGCTGCTCAACGGCGAACGCGACCAGCTCGACGTCGACCAGGTGGTCTCGCGCTACGGGCCGCCGCTGGCGAGCCTGAGGCAGACCTTGGAGGACGTGCTACCCGCCGCCGAGAGGCGCAGGCTGCGCACGGCGGTGAAAGGGCTCGCGCGCCACGGCCTGGACGACGCTCTGGCCGGCGAGATCGCCGGGCTCGCCTACCTGCCGGCCGCCAGCGGCACGATCGACGTCGCTGCCGCGAACGGGGTCGAGCTGGCAGAGGCTGCGCGAGCGTTCTTCGAGCTCGGTGAGCAGCTGTCGCTCGGCTGGCTCAGGGACTCGCTGCTGCAGCTGCCGACGGCCGGCGAGTGGGACACGGTCGCGACCGTCGGCCTGGTGGTGGACCTGCGCGAGGCGCAGGCGCGCCTCACCGACGCCTACCTCAAGGCTCGAGCCGAGCGGGGCGAGCTGAGCGTCGAGGCGTTCGTCGCTGCGCTGAGCGGAGCCGAGCGCTACCAGGACGCCCTCAGGGCGATGAAGCTGCCGGGCGCTCTGAACCTCGCCGCCGGCTCGGTGCTCACCCGCATGCTATCGCACGCCAACGTCGGCAGCGCGCGGGCCTAGCCCGACTGCTGCTCGACCGCGGCTCGACGCTGGGACCTTACGAAGGCCCGCATCACCCCGTCGAGGCGCGCGAGCCCGGCGGGGGTGGCGCGCAAGGTCGTGCCCGCGGCCGGGTCTTC
This sequence comes from uncultured bacterium, assembly GCA_964473205.1. Lineage (GTDB taxonomy): Bacteria > Deinococcota > Deinococci > Deinococcales > Trueperaceae > CAYMRL01. The sequence continues at coordinate 24,559 of CAYYOK010000033.1, forward strand.
GGCCGCAGCGGTAAGCATCCCGCCTTCGGTCATCGCCGCGAGCCAGCCGGGCGCTAGCTCGGCGAGGCCGACGCCGGCGGCTCTCTCGAGCTCGGCGAGATCGACGCCTGCCGCCGTCCTCAGGCCCGTCAGCAAGCGTTCGAGGACGTAGCCGTCGGTGTCCAGGACGTCGCGCTCTGGCTCTGCGCCGAGCAGCCAGGTCTTGATGGGCTGGCTCTTGGTGCGCGTGCCGAAGCGGCCTCCCTCTGGCAGGTAGGCCGAGGCCGAGGGTCCGAGCGCGAGGTAGTGCGCGCCCCGCCAGTAGGCGAGGTTGTGCCGCGACTCCTCGCCCGGGACGGCGAAGTTGCTCACCTCGTAGCGCGCCAGCCCTGCCGTGGCCAGCAGCTCGCCGGTGAGCTCGAAGGCGTCGGCGTCCTCGTCCGGGTCCACGCGCACGCCCCTGAGGGCGAACGGCGTGTGCGGCTCGATGGTCAGGCTGTAGACGCTGACGTGCTCGGTCCCCGTCGCGACGACGCGCAGCAGGTCGGTTCTCAGGTCTTGCCCTGGCACCGCGGCGATCACGTCGACGTTGACCCTGAAGCCGGCGTCGAGCGCCGCGGCCACCGCTTCGAGCCCTTGCCGGCCGTCGTGCAGGCGCCCGAGGAAGGACAGCACGGCGTCGTCCGTCGACTGCAGGCCTATCGACAGCCTGTCGATGCCGAGATCGCGCCAGCGTTGCAGCCGTCGGGCATCGAAGGTCAGCGGGTCGGCCTCGAGCGTGGTCTCGACGCTGCCCGCGCCTCCCCAGTGCCGCCGCAGCAGCGCGAACAGGCGCCCCAGCTCGGCGTCCGTCAGGTGGGAGGGCGTGCCGCCGCCGAGGTAGACCGTGTCGAGGGGCGAGCCGCCGTAGCTCGCCGCCAGCGCCTCGGCCTCCTTCTCGATGCGCTCGAGGTAGCGGGCGACGAGGCCCTCGTGCCGCAGCATCTTGTGGAAGTCGCAGTAGGGACAGATGCTCGGACAGAAGGGCACGTGGAGGTAGAGGTGGCGCACCACTAGCCAAAGCCTAGGTCATCGGGCCGACGCGAAGCGGCCGCGCCAACCCGAAGGCTGGCGCGGCCGCTAGCGAAGCAGGGTCTTCAGGCTCTTACTCGAGCGACTCCATCTGGTCGGCGAGGATGTCGTTGGCCTCGACGGTGGCGTCGGCCAGCGTCGACTCGACCGGCGCACCGGTGACGATCGCGACCATCTCTGCCTCGATCATGTCGCGCACGAAGTCGTAGCCGGGGACGGGCGGCTCGGCGATGCCGTACGGCAGCAGGTTGAACGCCGATTCGAAGGCGGGCATCTGGTCGAACATCGGCTCGAGACCGGCGGCGACGCTCTGGCGCACCGGGAAGTACTGGCTGGAGATCGCCCAGTCGGCCTGAGCTTCCGTGTCGGTGTAGTACTTCAAGAACAGCCACGAGGCGACGACCGACTCGGGGCTATGGCCGGCCGGGAGGCTGACGCTGGCGCCGTAGATGTTCATGACGGGCTCGGGCGTCGTGTGCGGCACGGCCGCGACGTTCCACTCGAACTGCGCGCCGGCGTCGATGGCGCTCTGGTAGAAGGGGATGCCAGAGGAGGAGCCGACGGTGAACAGCGTGCGGCCGGCGCCGAAGTTCGACTGGTCGCCGAAGGCCTCGGTCGTCAGGGCGGCGCAGCCCTCGTTGAAGAGGTCCTGCAGGAAGGTCATCGCGGCGACGGAGGCGTCGGAGTCGAAGGTGAACTGGTTGGTCTCGTAGTCGAAGATGTCGCCGCCGAACGCGAAGGTCCAGGAGGCGAGGCGGCTGGCTTCGGCGGCCAGCTCGTAGCCGATGCTGCCGCTGGCCGTCGCCTTGGAGAACGGCTGCTGAACGGCGGCGCAGGCGGCGGCCTTGAACTGCTCGGGGTTGGAGGGCGGGCCGTCGAAGTCGATGAGGCCGGCCTGGCGCAGCTCGGCGAGCCACTCGATGTTGTAGTACATCATCTCCATCGAGCGGTTCGGGGCGATACCGAGGCGCGCGTCGTCGAACATCGACAGCACGTCGGAGCTCCAGAAGCCGGGGAAGAAGTCGGCCTGGTCCTCGGCCGAGAGGCCCCAGCGCGGTGAGTCGACGAGCGGGCGCATGTCGAGCAGGCCGTCCACGAGCTGATAGGTGGCCATCTGGTTCTGGTACGCCACCACGATGTTCGGCGTGTCGTTGGTGCCGAGCAGGGCGAGCATCTTCTGGAAGATGTCGCCGTAGCCGCCCTGGTACTCGGCGACGACGGTGATGCCGTACTCGTTGCTCTGGTTGAACTGGTCGATGAGCCTCAGCAGGGCGGTCTCGCGGTCGCGGGTGTGCTGGTGCCAGAAGGTGACCGTCTGGCCGCTGGGGTCGACGTTCTCGTAGTCCTGAGCGAAGGCTGGGACCATAAGCATGGCGGCCAGCGCAAGCGTCATTACGGCTCGTAGCTTCATCTAGCTTGCCGTCCTCTCGTCCGCGAGCTCCACAGGCTTCGCGGTCTAGTGGTTACCGCTCCATTGGCGCATGATGGCC
>CAYYOK010000034.1:0-26622 GCA_964473205.1 uncultured bacterium
CCCCGCAGGCGGCCACGATGAGCACCAGCAGAGCCAGGGCCGCCTGCAGCCGCCGCCAAGCCACACGGCGGCGCGGCGCCGGCCTGGCTGCTCCGCCGCCGGCTCGCTCGACTCTCATGCCCATACGGTCGGGTTCTTCCGCTCGGGGGCAGGGACCGGCTCATCGGACCAGTTGCCTAGCTCGCGCTCGTGCGTCTCGTACCAGTCGACGCGCTGCAGCATCGACCTTATGTAGCGGTCTTCGGGATCCTTGCAGCGCTCCAAAGGCACCTGGATGCACTCGAGGTAGAAGAGCCAGCGCAGCGCCTCGTCGTCGACGAGGCCGCCGTCGAGCTCGGCCAGGCGCGCGGGGTCGGTGGCGGCCAGTCCGGCCCGCAGCTCGGTGAGGCGCGCGGAGAACAGCCGCGCGAGCTCCTCCGGGCTCAGCACGCGCTTGCAGTGGTTGAGCAGCAGGTAGTACAGGTCGTGCAGCGGCGAGCGCCGGCCCATGTTCCCCCAGTCGATCGCCTTGTGCTCGCCGCCTCGGCCGATGAAGATGTTGCCGGAGAAGAAGTCTCCGTGCGAGAGGGCCAGCGGCAGCGGGACGTCGGCGGCCAGCAGCACCTTATCCAAAGCCCTCGTCACGAGCGTGTCGACCGCGGCGCGGCCCTCGTCCGCCAGGCGCTCACGCAACCCGCCTGGCTCGGTGATGGACGCGACTAGCCCTCGGGCGTAGTCGTGCAGCCCCACGGTGCTCACCGGCTCGGCCCGCAAGAACGCCAGCAGCAGCGGGAGGTAGACGACGTCGAAGCCCTTCGAGCAGCCGAGGAACGCCACCGGGTGCTCGCCGGCGATGAGCTCCTCGGCCAGCCAACCCTCCTCGGGCGCGACCTCTCCCACCTTCGGAGCGAACGGGAACCTCGAGGCGCTGCGCGCCAGCGAGGCGCGCTCGGCGATCATCGCCGGCGCCTGCGCGCCGGTCACGACCGTGTAGACGGAGTTGCGTTCCACGTCGATGACCTTGAAGGCGCCCGAGCTGCGCTTGATCGCGAGCTGGCCGTCGACGGGGAGGGTCACGGTCTCACCCGAACGCGCCAGGTAGCGCAGCGCGTAGCGCGCGGTCCGGTAAGCGCGCTTCGCCATCGGCACGAGCCCCCCAGCCGTGGGCCTGCGCTCGGAAGCGTCGCGGCCCTCGCTGCCGAACAGGTCGCGCCCGAGGCGCCAGGCGATGCGGAGGAGGGACGCGAGGCGCATATCGCTCCTGACGTAGAACTCGCCGACCGACAAGAAGGCACTGGCAGAGCCGTGGCCGGCCGAGCTCTTGGGCATGGTGTTCACTTGGCCCAGCTTACTTAACGAGTGATGAGAATCCGGCGGTATCTATCACCCTGCCTACGATCGGCCGGCGGTGTCAGGCGCCATGCGCGAGCCGGCGGCGCGGGCGCTTAAGGTTCGCCTCAGGTAGGCAGGTCAGCATCGCGGTAGGAGGAGAGTGTATGAGCAACCGCAACCGCCACCTCGGCGCCATACTCGTCGTCTGCGTCAGCCTCGCCCTGGGAGCCTGCGCGAGCGGCGCACAGTCAGGTCCCGACGACCCCGGCGGTCCGATGAACCTGCTGCCCGGCACCATCCCAGCGGGCATCGACCCCAACGACGGCTCGACGGGGCCCTGCGAGATCGTCGGGCGCAGCTTCGACGACGACGTGAGGGTGCCCAAGGGTGCCGTCTGCGCCTTCACCGACGTGACCATCGAGGGCAACCTCATCGTGGCCAACGGCGCGAGCGTCACCTATGCCGGCGGGCACGTCGACGGCAACGTGCTGGTCTACCCCAACGCCAGCTTCGCGGCCGACGGCAGCTCGGTGGGCGGCAACGTCCAGTCGGAGAGGGCCAGCTCGGTGAGCTTAGAGGGCACCAGCATCGGCGGCAGCGTGCAGTCCGAGCGCACGGCCGCGACCTTCGTGATCGGCGGCTTCGTCAACGGCAACATCCAGCCCGATGACGGCGGCAGCGTCCTCGTCGACGGCGTGGACGTGAACGGCGACGTGCAGCCGTTCGACAACCGCGGCGGCGTGACCATCACCGACAACGTCATCGGCGGCAACCTGCAGTGCAAGGGCAACCAGCCGGCGCCGACCGGCGGCGGCAACGTCGTCCACGGCAACGCCGAGGACCAGTGCGAGGGCCTGGCCGACTGACGGACGTCTCCAGCCACCTGACGGGGCGTCGCGAGGTACGTGCGCGGCGCCCCGGCTCGTTTACCCTTGGCCATGGCCGACCGAGGAGTGAAGACAGTACGTCTCTCGCAGCGCGTCGCAGTGGCGCTCGGCCCGTTGCGTTCCGGACGGGCCCTCGCCAACGCCACCATCATCGCGGGCGACAAGGCCACGGCCGTCATCGACACGATGATCTCGCCCGCCATGGCGCTCCCGGTCAGGGACGCGGCCGCCGAGTTGGGTGGCGGTCGCGGCGTGGCTTATGTGATCAACACCCACGGCGACCCTGACCACCTGCTCGGCAACGCCCTGTTCGAAGGTGCGCTGGTCGTGGCGCAGGCGCGGGTGACCGAGGTGCTGGCCCGCCCCGAGGTCAGGGAGCGCTACCAGCAGATGCTTCAGGGCCAGGCCGAGGGCGAGGAGCGCCGGGACGTATTGGCCGCGCTGAGGCTGAAGGAGCCCGACATCGAGTTCGAGCGCGAGCTTACGGTCCGCCTGGGAGCGCTGAGCGCGCAGCTCCACTACGTGGGGCCGGCTCACTCGGTCGCCGACAGCATCGTGTGGGTCGAGGAGGAGCGCCTGCTGGTGGCGGCCGACATCGTGTTCAACGACTGCTTCCCGCTGGTCCGCGACGACCTGGACAACTGGTTCGCAGGGCTCGAGCTGGCCGCCTCCTTCGCGCCCGAGCACGTCGTGCCCGGTCACGGCGAGGTCGGCGGCCCCGAGCTGCTCGAACGTCAGACCGCGGTGCTGAGCGAGGCCAGGGAGGCGGTCAAGGGCCTCTACACGAGCGGCATGAGCCTCGACGCAGCGGCTTCCACCCCGGTGCCGGCCGCCTTGGCGAGCCTGCCGCTCGCCGACGAGCGCTGGCCCAACGCCGTCAAGGGCATCTACGGCGTCCTGGAGCGCAACGCCGTCGTCAGCTGAGAGCTCCACTCATACTTTCGTCGGTTGCGCGCCCGCCCAGCCAGGCCGGATGATGTGTCCTGGGCAGCGCCGGCCAGGCGCACCCCAGGCCGAGCGCCGGGCGACCGCCGCCCTGAGCCGATGAGCAGCTTTCACCCAACCGGGGAGAGGTTGAAGATGACTGAAGAAGCCGACAGCAGCCAGGCGATAACCGCCGCCACGACCAAAGCGCCGGCACCCTCGCCGCTGCGTTACCTCGACCGCGCGATGGGCGCGCTTCGCGACCTCAACCTGATCCCTTCTGGCGCCACCAGCAACGAGGCGCCGATCGTGGCGCTGCTCAACGAGATCTCCGACCTGGACCAGGACCGCGTCGTGGCGATCACGCGCACGCTGGCGCAGGCGTCGCTCTTCAACGACGTCGTCAGGCAGCAGGTGGCGCAGATGGAGATCGGCACGCGCTACGAGGAGATCACCAACTCCTTCAACTCGATCCGCGACGACGCCAAGATGATGGTCGACCAGATCGAGGACGGCAAGCTCTCGACCTTCGAGCGCCTGTCGAACGTGTGGATGAAGGTGACGCGCGGCGACATCGCCACGCGCTTCGACCGCATCAAGAAGACCTACCTCGACGTCACCGCCAGCGCTCAGGACCAGATCCAGCGCGAGCACATGATCCTCGAGTCGTACCGCGACTTCCGCGGCGCCCTCAAGGAGTCCGAGGTCCTCGCCTTCGAGGTGCTCAAGAAGGCCGAGGCGGAGCTCGAGACGGCTCGCCTGGCGGTCGTGGACGCCAACGAGCTCGTCGCCGCCCACGAGGGCGACGACCTGGCCGAGCGCGCGCGCCTCGAGCTCGCCCGCGACGAGTCGGTGCGCGAGCTGCAGCGCCGCGACAAGCGCTACCAGATCGCCAAGGACTTATCGGACAACCTCACGGTCTCGTACAACACCTCCGAGGTCGTGATGGCGCGCCTGATGCAGACCAACACCGCCAAGGAGCGCGTGCGCGCCCAGGCCGTCAGCTTCTTCGGCACCAACGAGACGGTGCTGACCGCCCTGACGGCCTCGTTCACCGGCCTGTTCGGCCTGCACGAGTCGACCCGCACCGTCGAGGCGATGAAGGAGGGCGTCAGCCGCTCGCTCGAGACGCTCTCCGAGATCGGCGGCAAGGTGCAGGAAGAGGCCCTCAAGGCCGGCTACGGCCCCACCATCCGCGCCGACGCCGTCAAGCAGCTCGTCGATTCGGTCGTCAACTACCAGGAGCGCTCGAAGCAGATCATCGCCGAGATGCGCAAGCTCAGCACGCAGAACGCCGAGGAGATCCGCGAGGCAGTCGAGGACGGCAAGCGGCGCCTGGCCGAGCTCGCCAAGGAGGGCGCCGCGCTGACAGCCGGTGATGTCTGACCCCGGCACCAACGACCTGACCGCGGCTCCCACGGTCCCGACGGCTCCACCTGCGCCTCTGGACGAGGTGATGCTGGCGATGGACGTGGTCGACACGCTGCGTCACCGCGAGCAACTCGTCGCCAAGGAGCTGGCGTCCGCCGAGCGCGAGGAGGACATGTACGCGCGCCTGCGGCAGGTCTACGCCGCCCAGGGCATCGACGTGCCTGAGCGGATCCTGCGCGAAGGCGTCGTAGCCCTGCGCGAGAACCGCTTCGTCTACACGCCCAAGGGCTCGCCCGGCGCGCGGCGCTGGGCGATGCTCTACGTGCAGCGCCGCCGTTGGGCAACGCTGTTCCTGGTGCTCGCCGTGCTCCTGGGAGCGGGAGCCTTCGCCTACGACGCCAACGTCAGGGCGCCGCGCCGCGCGCTCCTCTCCGACTTGCAGACGACGCGCGCGCAGGTCGTCGCGGTGGCCGAGGTGGACGCCGCCAGCTCGCAGGCTGCCCGGCTCTACCAGCAGGGGGTGACGGCGTTCGAACGCGGCGACTTCGGCGAGGCGAGGGTCAACCTCCAGTCGCTCGAGACGCTGCTGACGCAGCTGCGCAGCAGCTACACGCTGCGGATCGTCGCCGGCCCGGAATCGGGCGTGTGGCGCATCCCTGACATCAACACCGGCGCGCGGAACTACTACCTGATCGTCGAGGCGATCGACGCCAACGGCAGGCAGGTCGGCGTGCCGATCCTCAACGAGGAGACCGGCAGCACCCAGACGGTCAGGACCTGGGGGCTGCGCGTGCCAGAGGAGACCTTCTTCGGCGTCGCAGGCGACAAAGAGGACGACGGCATCATCCAGAACAACACCTTCGGGCACAAGCGCGCCGGCTACCTCGAGCCCGACTACCTCTTCCCGACGACGGGAGCGGCGATCACGTCATGGTGATGACCGGACGCTCCGCGCTCGACGCCCTCCACAAGGCGATCAAGGACGAGCAAACGAGGGCGCGGCAGCTCGACGCCGACATGGCTCGGGTCAACGACGAGATCGTGAAGCTCGACGCGGCCCGCAACAACGAGCACCGCGAGCTCGCCAAGCTGCGCATCAGGTTCCTCTCGGGCAGCGACATCCTGCAGCGGATCGACGACACCGACAGACAGGTGCTCGCGCTGCTGCGCCGTCGCGCCCAGTCTCTCGACGAGCTGAGACGACAACTAGACGAGGCCGACAAGGCGCGCGACGCGCTCGAGGCGAAACGGGCCGGCCAGGCCGACGAGGTGGAGCGGCTCGTAGCCGAGATCGACAGCGTCGAGGCGGCTGTGCAGGAGCGCCTCAAGACCGACGAGGAGTACCAGGCGCAGGCCAAGCGCGCGCACGAGGCCGAGCGCGTGGCCGTTCACGCCGACGAGAAAGCCACGCAGAGCGAGCAGGAGCAGGAGGCCAAGGGCGCCTCTTACCGCGCCGATGCTCTGTTCGTCTACCTGTACGAGCGCGGCTTCGGCACCACCGAGTACCGCGGCCGCGGCCTGGTCCGCTGGCTCGATGGCCGGGTGGCGCGGCTCATCGGCTATCACGACGCGCGCCCCAACTACGCGCGACTCCTCGAGATCCCCGTGAGGCTCCGCGAGCACGCCGAGTTCGTCGGGGCTCAGGCCGACGAGCAGTTCGCCAAGCTCAAGGAGCTCGACACGCAGGCTCGCATCGCGGCCGGGGTGCAGCGGCTCGAGGGAGAGCTGGCCGAGGCCGAGGCCAAGGTCGCCAAGACCGACGACGAGATCGCGAAGGCCGCCGAGGCGTACCAAGCCAAGCTCGCCGAGGCCGAGAAGTACGCGGTCGGCGAGGACCCCGAGTTCCAGCAGGCCATCTCCTTCCTAAGCTCCGAGTTCGGCCGTGAGGACGTAGCCAAGCTGCGCCGCGAGGCCCTCGCCACTCCCTTCCCCGACGACGACATGATCGTCGCCAAGCTCTTGGATCTCGAGAACGCCAGGGCGCGCCAGGCTCAGTCGCTGGCTGACCTCAGACAGGTGGTCGAGGCCAACCGCAAGCGCGTCAGCGAGCTGGAGCGGGTGCGGCAGGAGTTCACGAAACGCCACTACGACGCTCCCGGCACTTCGTTCGCCAACGGGGCGATGATCTCTTCCGTCATCGGTCAGCTCGTCGTTGGCGCTCTTTCCGTCGACGCCTTCTGGCGCGTCCTGCAGCAGCAGCGCCGCTACACGCCTCAGCAGACCGATCCCAGCTTCGGCTCCGGCGGCTTCGGCCGAGGAACCGTGTGGGGCGGTGCCGGCAGGGTCGGGGCTGAGGTAGGCGGCGAGATACTCGGCGAGGTGTTGGAGGGTCTCGGCGGCCTGCTCGGCGGGCTGGCGCGCTCGGGCGGCTCAGGCAGCGGCAGCTTCGGTGGGACCTCGCGCGCGCGTTCGAGCTCGGGCGGTTCTAGGTCGGGCGGCTTCTCCAGGTCGTCGGGCGGCTCGCGGTCCGGCGGCGGCGGTCGCGGTGGTGGGGGCGGCAGCCGCGGCGGCGGGTTCAGGACCGGCGGGAAGTTCTAAGCGGCGGCACCTACCGCGGTGCCGCCGCTTCTCGTGCTCATTGCTATGTCGTCTCAGCGCGTGGCACCAAGCGACATCGCTCTGCGTCGGGCTGGCGCCGGGCGTATCTTGGCCGGCGCCTTGGCTAGATGGGCCGTCTACCGGTGAACAGCCTGACGATGAACAGGATCACCGCGACGACCAACAGGAGATGCAACAGGCCGCCGACCGTGTACGAGGTGAGCATGCCCAACAGCCACAAGATGCCCAAGATCACTGCGATAGTCACCAACATGGTGGTTCTCCTTCCTGCACCGAGTGCCGGAAAGCGCGAAGCGCGATGGCGCCCTATGCGCCGTCGATGCCGCACCATGCGGCAAAGACATGAACCTCAAGGCCCGTGCGGGTGAGAAACACACCTGCTGCACGGCACGCCTTGGAGCGAGCGGGGCGATGACCCCGACGGGCCGGCGGTCGTCGGCCGGCCGTCACCTGCCGTCGGCGAACACGAGGGCGTCGACCGGCATGTCCTCGACCGGCGTGCCGATGACGAACACGGTATGCACGGAGCCGACGTCGACCGGGTCATCCGAGAGGTCGAGCAGCACGACCTGAGAGTCGGAAGCCCTCAGCTCGAGCAAGGTCTCGCTGGCCGCGAGCGTCTGATAGCCGCTCGTCTCGCCGAACACGAGGTTGCCGACCACGACTCCGCGGTCGCCGGAGGCGACGAGGTCGATGGGCGCCAAGCCTGGCGCGGCGTGCACGACGCGAACGCGCGCCTCCTCGGCCGGGAAGTCGGTAGCGGCATCGTCGGTGAGCACCTCGATCCTCAGCGCCAGCGCGTCACGGTTGGCCGCATCGCTGCCGAAGAGGTTGCGCAGCCAGCCCCAGAAGCCCGTGTCGTTGCCGTCGTCGTCGAAGCTCTCTGGCACGATCAGCCCGATGAGAGCGACCGTGTAGCGGCCATCGTCGCTGAAGGTCGTTCCCTGCGGGGCGCTGCCGACGAACGGCTGGGCGACGCCGAGGGGCAGGTCGCCGCCGTCGGCGGCGCCGACGGTCACCGTCAGGTCGTAGCTGCCGGCAGGAACCGGCAGGTACGACGATGCTTCGCCGTAGGGCAGGTCATCGAGCCCCATCAGCGAGACGACGGCGCCGTCGGAGTTGGTCAGGCTTATCTGCGCCGGGTCGGCGTTCGGCGAGAGGTTCACGAAGCGAACCATCGCGGTCCCCTCACCCACCGGGTCGACCGGCTCCACCGGCTCCTGAGTCTGCGCCAGCGCCAGCCCGGCTAGCGCCAGGACGAGGGCGAGAAGCCACGCCAGCACGGCTTTGCCGGGGGCGCGCTCGCTCCGCCGCGCGTCCGGCCCCAGCGTCGGCATACAGATCGTCTCCTCGATCGAACGTTTCATGGTGCGTCCTCCTAGATCGAACTTGGTCGCATGCGGGCGGCACGCCTGAGTGCGGCACGCCCCTGAAGGCAGCCTAGGAGGCTCCTCTGACGGTGGGGCACGTGTTCGATGTGGGAGACGCCCTGAGATGAGAGCGGGGATGAGAGCAGAGCCCGGCGACCACTGGCCGCGACGCTCCCCGACGCCGACCAGGGGTCCTCATGCACATCACCGAGTCCGCCGGGCTCTAATCTTCGGGTCGCCTTGAGGTGGGTGATCTGCGTCCCGCTCAGGCCCTCTTCCAGGCGCCGGTGGCCGGCAGCGGGTCCTGACCCAGCTCCCGCCGGAGCCTGAGTGCGAACTCCTCGTAGCGCCGGTGCGCCTCGCGCTCACGGCCGAGCGAGGTCAGCAGCCTGAGCGTCTCGCCCAGCGCGTCCTCGGCATAGGGCTCTATCCCCAGCACGCGCTCGAGCAGCTCGATCGCCTCGAGCGGCGGCGCGTCGGCCGCGGCGGTGCGCCGGGTCTTAGGCCTGACGGCGCCGCTCAGGCGCCGGCACGAGCGCGCAGCGAGGCGATCAGCGCTCTCAGGCTCTCGCCCTTGAGCTTCAGAGCGGCGCGGTTGACGACCAGCCTTACGCTGCTGTGAGCGATCACCTCGACCTCGACGAGGCCGTTGGCCCTGAGCGTGGCGCCGGTCTCGACGACGTCGACGACCGCGTCGGCCAGCCCGGTAACGCAGGCCAGCTCGACGTTGCCGGTCAGCTCGACGACCTCGGCGGCGATACCGGCCCTGCGCAGGTAGTCGGCGGCCACGTTGGGGTACTTGCTAGCCACCACCCGCACCGGCCCCGAGGCATCGCGCAGCCTTATCAACGACAGCCGGCAGATGCCGAAGCCCAGGTCGACGGGGGCGTAGAGGCGGCTGCGCTGCTCGAGGAGCACGTCGCGGCCGACCATGCCAGCGTCCGCCACGCCGAGGTCGACGTAGGTCGTCACGTCGGCGCCGCGCATGACCAGCACGGTGAGGTCTCCACCCTCGTGCCGCAGGGCTCGCGCGTCCTGGGGCACGGCCAGCCTGTAACCGGCCGCCTCGAGAGCGCCCCGAGCCAGGGTCAGGACCCTCCCCTTCGGCAGGGCGAGCACCAGCGGCCCGCTGCCGGCGGCCTCAGCCACCGCGGGCCCCTGCGTCGAGCAGCTCGGTCAGCTCATCGAGCCCAGACGGGTCGTCGTCCAGCGGCACGACCTCGGCAGCGTCGAGCACCAGGAACCTGCCTCCGGCGGCGCGCGCCTCGCGCTCGGCCGAGGCGCGGTCGGGCGCGAGCGACCTCACCACCTCGATGCCCGCTGCCCGCAGGCGCCGCGCCACGACATCGTCGAGCGAGTAGACGCCGTGGACGGCGGGCCCGCGCGCCTTGGCGCCCTCGGCGGCACGGCCGTTCGCCTGCGAAGCGGCCGCCAGCAGGCGCTCCAGCCCGAGCGAGAAGCCCGCGGCGTAGGGCAGCAGCGAGCCGTCGTAACGACCGCCGCCGAGCAGCGGCTGGCCGAAGTCGAACGTGTAGGCCCTGAAGGTGACGCCGGTGTAGTAGCTGAGGCGCCTGGCCATGCCGAGATCGAGCAGCAGCTCGCTGGAGTCCTCGAACTCGTCCATCACGCCCTGCAGCCGCCGCAGAGCCGCCCTGGCCGCCGGGCTGGGAGCGCCGGCCTTCGCCGCCTCGAGGACGCCGGCGTCGCCGTAGAGGTCGGGCGCCGCCACCAGGGCGTCGGCAGCAGGCCCTCTGATGCCCAGCTCGTCGACGAGCGCCAGCAGCTCGCTGCGGTCCTTGCGATCGATCGCGTCGGCGACGGCGGCTTCTCTCTCGGCAGGCACGCCGGCCGCCTCGATCAGCGCCCGCACGTAGGCGGGGTTGCCTACCTCGACGCGCGGCGTGAGACCGACTGCCCGCAGGGACTCGCGCGCCAGGTGGATCAGCTCGGCGTCGGCGCGAGGGTTGCTGGCGCCGACGAGCTCGATGCCGACCTGCGTGAACTCGCGGACCCGCGCCAGCTCGGGATCTATGAAGTGCCAGGCCGGCCCGTCGTAGCTGAGGCGCAGCGTCTCGCCCTCGCCGGCCGCCGCTGCCGGGTGCTCGACAGCCACCCACTGCGCCAGGGCGGGGGTGAAGTCGGAGCGGAGCGCGAGGACGCTCCCGTCGCGGTCGGTGAGCTTGAACGACTGAGCCGAGCGCGGGTGGTCGGGGTCGAAGCGCTCGAGCGCCGGCACCTCGACGGGCAGGTAACCCCAGGAGCCGTACAGAGCGCGGAGCGCGGCGAGGGCCGCTCGCCTGAGGCCGACCGCCTCCGGACCTACGAAGCGCGTGCCTTCGGGGATGCCTGGGCCGGGGCGCGGGCTCATGAGTCGCTGATCGTATCACCGCGACCGCCGCGGCGCTCCGATGCTAGACTCCCGGCTCAGACCGCCGCAGGACGCCGTTCGAGCGGCGTCGGGCGGTCGGGGACGGGACGAGGTGCCGCATGCGGGTAGCGGAAGACGACGGCTGCGGCGCCGCGCGTTCTGCCTTGAGACGAGGTGCCGTATGCGGGTAGCGATCGTCGGAGCGACGGGGGCGGTGGGGCGTGAGCTCCTCAGGCTGCTGGAAGAGCGCGCTTTCCCGACGACGTCGCTGCGGCTGTTCGCCTCGCCGCGCTCGGCCGGGACGACGCTGGAGGTAGGCGGCAGGCCGCACACCGTCGCGGCGCTGCCCGAGAACGGCGACCTCGGCGCCGACGTGGTGTTCTCGTCTGCCGGCACCCGGCTCTCGCGGGATCACGCCTGGCGCTGGGCCGGGCACGGAGCCGTGGTGGTGGACAACACCAGCGCCTGGCGCATGGATCCACGCGTCCCTCTGGTCGTGCCCGAGATCAACGCCGAGGCGGCGGCGCACCACCAGGGGATCGTCGCCAACCCGAACTGCTCGATAATCGTCGCGCTGATGGCGTTGGCGCCGCTGCACCGCGCGTTCGGCCTGACGCGCGCGACGATCGCGACCTACCAGGCCGTGTCGGGGGCGGGCGCGGCCGGCATCGACGAGCTGCGCAGCCAGAGCGCCGCGGTGCTCGAAGGCGCGCCGGTCGTGACCGAGAAGTTCCGGCACCAGATCGCGTTCAACCTGTTCAGCCACGACAGCGCCATCGGCCCGGACGGGTACAACGGCGAGGAGAGCAAGATGCGCGAGGAAGCGCGCAAGATCCTCGCCCACCCTGACCTCAGGCTCAGCGCTACCTGCGTGAGGGTGCCGGTCTACCGCGCGCACAGCGAGGCGATCCACGCCGAGTTCTCGCGGCCTGTCACCGCTGCCGAGGCCACCGAAGTGCTGCGCGGCGCTCCCGGCGTCGGCCTCGTAGACGACCGCGAGGGCAACACCTTCCCCATGCCGCTGACCGCCTCCGGTCAAGACGACGTGCTCGTCGGCAGGTTGAGGGAGGACGCCAGCCTGCCTGGCGCCCTGGCCCTGTTCGTGGCGGGCGACCAGATCCGCAAGGGCGCGGCGCTCAACGCCGTGCAGGTGGCGGAAAGTCTCGTGGCGAACGGCTACTTGGCTCACGCGCTCGCCTGAGGGGTCGTATACTTCGGCAACCTGCGGTACCAAGTCGCGCTTAGGCCGTCTCCAACGGCCTCTGCCCCTTAGGGAGCCCCATGAACCTGGCGATAATCATCGACTCGACCTGCGACCTGGGAGCCGACGAGCTGAAGAGCCTCAAGGTCGAGTCGGTGCCCCTGTACGTCAACTTCCAGGGCAAGATGCACCGCGACTGGCTCGACATCACGCCGGCCGACATCATCAAGGGCGTGGGAGCGGGCGCCGACCTGCCCACCACCAGCCAGCCGAGCCCGGAGGATTTCGCCCGCGCCTACGCCGCGGCCGAGGCCGCCGGCGCCGACACGATCCTCGTCATAACCATCACCTCCGAGCTGTCGGGGACCTTCCAGTCGGCCAACATCGCCAAGGAGAGGGCGAAGGCCGCCGTGCACGTGTTCGACAGCCGCGCGGCCAGCCTCGGCCACGGCGAGATGGCGCGCACCGCCGCGCGCCTGCGCGACGCCGGCGCCGGCATCGACGAGATCCTCGCAGCGATCAAAGTGATCAGGGACACGAACTTCGTCCTGTTCACGGTCGGCACCATGGAGTACCTGCAGAAGGGCGGCCGCATCGGCCGCGCCAGCGCGTTCCTCGGCAGCCTGCTCAACATCAAGCCGATCCTGACGCTGGAGGACGGCAAGATCGCCCCGCTGAGCCGCGCGCGGGGGCTGCGCAAGGCGCAGCAGGAGATGGTCGAGCGCTTCAAGGCGTACGCCGCCGGTCTCGGCGGTCCTGCGGTGGTCAACTTCATCCACATCCAGGACGAGAGCGCCGCGATCGGCCTGCGACAGGCGCTCATCGAGGCGGGCGGCGAGTTCCAGCTCGCCGGCGTCCACGAGATCGGCGCCGTCATCGGCAGCCACGTCGGACCCGCCACCTTCGGGCTCTACGCCCATAGGGCGGTCGGCTGATCACACCAAGCTAGGCGCGGCGTCAGAGCCCAGCGACGGGCACCGGCTGCTCAACGGCTGAGCGGTCGTCCCGGGACTTCTGCTTAGGGCGTCCCGGCAGTAGCCGGGTCGGGCGCGCGGCGCCGGTCGCCGGGCGCTTAGGGTGCTCGCGTGTACGCCGCGGTCCAAGCGGCCAGCGTCGTCGGGGTCGATGCCACCCTGGTCCGAGTCGAGGCTTTCGTCTCCGGCGGGCTGCCCAGCTTCACGCTCGTCGGGCTGCCCGGCGCGGCGGTGCAGGAGTCGCGCGAGAGGGTGAGGGCGGCGCTCAAGCACCTCGGCGTCAGCCTGCCGCCGAGCCGCATAGTCGTCAACCTGGCGCCGGCGGACGCGCGCAAGGAGGGCCCGGCGTTCGACCTGCCGATAGCCTTGGCGGTGCTGGCGGCGGACCGGCGCCTGCCTCTGGCGGCCCTCGAGCGCGTGCTGGCGGTGGGCGAGCTGGCGCTGGATGGGCGCCTGCGGCCGGTGCGCGGCGCGGTCAGCGTCGGCCTGCTGGCCAGCGACAACGGCCTCGAGCTGCTGGCGCCTCCCGGTAACGGCGCCGAGGCCGCCTTCGCCCCCGGCGTGGAGGCGTACGCGCCGCAGAGCCTCGCGGAAGCCGTCGCCCACATCACGGGCCGCCGCCGGCTGAGCCGCTGCGCCGCGCCGCCCAGTGCCGCGGAGCAGGCGGCGCCCGACCTGGCCGACGTCCGCGGCCAGCAGGTGGCCAGGCGCGCGCTCGAGATCGCGGCGGCCGGACGCCACAACCTGCTGCTGACCGGCCCACCTGGGGCGGGCAAGTCGCTGCTGGCCGCGAGGCTGGTCGGCATCCTGCCGCCGTTGACGCCAGCCGAGGCGGTGGAGGTGGCCCGCGTGCACTCGAGCGCCGGGCTCCTCACCGGCCGCGCGCCCAGCCTCAGACCGCCCTTCCGACAGCCGCATCACAGCGCTTCGCTGGCCGGCGTGATCGGAGGCGGCGCGGTGCCCCGGCCGGGCGAGGCGAGCCTCGCTCACCGCGGCGTCCTGTTCCTCGACGAGCTGCCGGAGTTCTCGCGCCACGTGCTCGAGGCGCTGCGCCAGCCGCTGGAGGAGGGCCTCGTCAACCTGGCGCGCGCGCACGGCTCGCTGCGCTTGCCGGCCGACTTCCAGCTCGTAGCCGCCCGCAACCCGTGCGCCTGCGGCTGGCGCGACGACGCTCTCGCCGTGTGCACCTGCACCACCACAGACGTCCAGCGCTACTCGCAGCGGGTCTCAGGCCCTCTTCTCGACAGGATCGACCTGCGCGTCACGATGCCGCGCCTCAGCGCGGACGAGCTGATGACCGAGCGGCGTTCCGAAGCCTCGAGCGCCGTGGCGGCGCGCGTGGCCTCGGCGAGGCGGGCGATGCTCGACAGGCAGGGCTGCTGCAACGCCGCCCTGCCGGCCAACGCCCTCGACCAGCACGGCTCCATCGACGCCAGCGGCCGCGCGCTGCTGCGCCGCCTGGCCCTCAAGCTCGCGCTGAGCGGGCGCGGCTTCGCGCGCCTGCTGCGCCTAGCGCGCACGATCGCCGACCTAGACGGCACCGCTGGCCTCACGGCAGCCCACATAGCCGAGGCCGCCAGCTACCGCTGAGGCGGCGGGACCCTCAAGGAGGTGGCCGGGTCAGCGGTCGCGGTTCTCGGCCGAGGACCGCCGCGACCCGGCACGCCAACCGCGCGGCTCCCGGGAAGGCAGAGGCGACACTTGCGACAGAGGCGCTAAAACGTGCGCAAAGTCATCGGTGAAGCGCGTCCGTACTGTGATAGATTGGCGCGTACTCAAGGGCGCCGCGAACCACGCCCTGTCGGATATCGCTAGGAGGAAACCGTGCCAATGCGGTGGTTGTGGCGGGTTCTGCCCGCCGCATTGCTCGCGCCGTTACTCGCTGCCTGCTCGCTCGACGGACCGATGTCGACGATGCAACCAGCCGGGCCGATCGCTCAGGATCAGCTCGACCTTTTCATGTGGACCTATTGGCTGAGCTGGCCGGTGATCATCATCGTCACGGGCGTGCTGGTCTACGTGATCGTGCGGTTCCGCCGCCGCGGCAACGACGACTCGATACCCAAGCAGACGCACGGCAGCGCGGCCCTCGAGGTCGGCTGGACGATCATCCCTGTCATCATCATCATCCTCGTCGCAGTGCCTACGGTGCGGTCGATCTTCAGAACTCAGGCCTTCGTCGACGCGGGCGAGTCCGACGTCGTCGTCAACGTCACCGGCTACCAGTGGTGGTGGCGCTTCGACTACCCGCAGCACGACGTAACCACCGCCAACGAGCTGCACATCCCCGTGGGCAAGCGGATCGTCCTGCAGCTCAACTCCGCCGACGTGCTGCACGCGTTCTGGGTGCCTCGCATCGCCGGCAAGGTCGACCTGATCCCCAACCAGAACAACCAGCTGTGGTTCCAGGCCGACGAGCCTGGCGTCTACCACGGGCAGTGCGCCGAGCTGTGCCTCGGCGCTCACGCCTACATGCGCTTCCGCGTGATCGTCCACGAGCAGGACGACTACGACGCCTGGGTCAGCGCCTTCCAGCAGCCGGAGGTCCTCACGGTCTCCGCCGACCCCCTCGTCAGCCAGGGGCGCGCGCTCCTGGCACAGAAGGGCTGCATCGGCTGCCATGCGGTCGACAACTACGCCGAGGGCGTGAGCGTCGGCCAGCGGGGCTTCCCCGACCTGACGAACTTCGGCCTGCGCTACACCGTCGGCGCCGGCGTCCTCGACGCCACTCTCGACAATGTCGCCAGGTGGATCGCCGACCCGCAGTCGGTCAAGCCCGGCAACTACATGCCGACGCTGTGGGCCGAGAACGACCCCAACCGTGAGAGCGAAGCGCGAGCCATCGCCGCCTACCTGCTGAGCCTCGGCACCGGCTCGGACGCGCAGGCGCTGGCCGCTGGAGGTAACTGATGGCGGCCCCCACCCACGCCGCTGGTAGCGCCGCCGGCAAGCTCCTGGTCAGGCCCACCTGGACCAAGGGCGTGCTGAGCTGGTTCACGACCGTCGACCACAAGCGCCTCGGACTGCTCTACATCATGTCGGCTTTCCTGTTCATGGCGGTCGCCAGCGTAGAGGCCTTCCTGATGCGCCTGCAGCTCATGCGGCCGGAGCAGCAGCTCGTCAGCCCCGACTTCTTCAACCAGCTCTTCACGATGCACGGCGTCACGATGGTGTTCCTCGCGATCATGCCGCTCGGCATCGGCCTCGCCAACTACTTCGTGCCGCTGCAGATCGGCGCGAGGGACCTCGCCTTCCCGCGCCTGAACGCCTTCGGCTACTGGCTGTACGCGCTCGGCGGCCTGATGCTCTACACAAGCTTCTTCCTGGGTGGCGCCCCCGACATCGGCTGGGTCGGTTACGCCCCGCTCACCACGCTCTCGGCCAACCCCGGCCTCGGCACCGACTTCTACATGTTCTCGCTGTTCATCAGCGGGATCGGCACCACCGCTACGGCCATGAACCTGATCGTGACGATCGTCAACATGCGGGCGCCAGGCATGACCTTCATGCGCATGCCGGTGTTCACCTGGATGATGTTCATCACCTCGTTCATGATCATCTTCGCGTTCCCGCCGCTCACCGTGGCGTTCTTGCAGGTGATCACCGACCGCACCTTCGGCACGCTGTTCTACGTGCCTGAGATGGGCGCGTTGCCGATCCTGTGGCAGCACCTCTTCTGGATCTTCGGTCACCCGGAGGTCTACATCATCATCCTGCCGGCGTTCGGCGTGATCAGCGAGATGATCCCGACGTTCTCCCGCAAGCCGCTGTTCGGTTACCCGGTGATGATCCTCTCGGCCATCATCATCGCGTTCATGGGCTTCGCGGTCTGGACGCACCACATGTTCACCACCGGCCTGGGCCCCGTCGTCAACACGGCGTTCTCGCTGACCAGCTTCGTGATCGGCATCCCGACGGGGGTGAAGGTCTTCAACTGGCTGGGGACGATGTGGGGCGGGAACATACGCTTCACCACCTCGATGCTCTACTGCGTGGCGTTCCTGATCACGTTCACGCTCGGCGGCATCACCGGGATCATGGTCGCGATGCCGACCTTCGACGCGCAGGTGCACGACACCTACTTCATCGTCGCGCACTTCCACTACGTGATGGGCGGCGGCGCGCTGCTGTCGTTCCTCGGCGGCCTCTACTACTGGTTCCCGAAGATGACGGGCCGGATGTTGAACGAGAGGATCGGCAAGATCTCCTTCTTCTTCATCGCCATCGGCTTCCACATGATCTTCTTCCCGCAGCACATCGCCGGCCTGCTCGGCATGCCGCGGCGCATCCAGACCTACCCGGCCGGCATCGGCCTCGAGCTGTGGAACGCGATGTCGACCACCGGCACCTTCGTGATGCTCGTCGGCCTGATCCTGATCACGGGCAGCGTGTTCTACGCGTTCAGGCGCGGTCGCGTGGCCGGCAACGACCCGTGGGACGGCCGCACGCTCGAGTGGACCACCACCTCGCCGCCGCCCGCCCACGACTTCGACGTCCAGCCGGTCGTCAACTCGCTCGACGCCTTCTGGGCGCAGAAGCACCCCGAGTCGCTGCACGTCGAGCCCGTGGACCCGGCCGAGGGCCTCAAGTACGATCCGCACGGCATCCACATGCCAGGGCAGTCGTGGTACCCGATCCTGGCCGCGACCGCGATCTTCCTCGGCTGCTACGCGCTGATGTACGACAACTTCGTGCTGGCCGCGATCCTCGGGTTCGGCCTGATCCTCACCGTCTACGGCTGGGCTTTCGAGGGAGTGGGCGGTAGCTACGTGAAGGTCGACCGCTCGGGAGGCAGAGCATGAGCGCCCACGCTTTGGACCACGCAGCCGAAGGCAGCCAGGCGCACGGCTGGCGCAGCACCAAGCTGCCCGACGTGAAGCTGCTGATGTGGGTGTTCCTCGCCTCCGACTGCATGTTCTTCGGTTCGCTGATCGGCACCTACCTCGCCTATCACGGCCGCAGCCTCGCCGGACCCTTCCCCGTCGACATCCTCGACATCCCGCTCACGACGGTCAGCACCTTCGTGCTGCTGATGTCGAGCTTCCTGATGGTGCTGGCGCTGCATGCGCTGCGCGTCAACGACATCCCGAAGTTCCGGCTGTGGACGCTGGGCGTCGCAGCTTTCGGCTCGATCTTCCTCGGGTTCCAGGTCTACGAGTTCGTGCACTTCGTCAACGCCGGCCTGTCGATCCACAGCAGCCTGTTCGGCACGACGTTCTTCATCCTCACCGGCACGCACGGCATCCACGTGACCGTCGGGGTCCTGTGGCTGCTGAGCCTGGTGATAGCTTCCTACCGCCGGCCGACCTCGAGCAAGGACGCCGTCTACCTGGAGATCGCCGGCCTGTATTGGCACTTCGTCGACATCGTCTGGATCGTGATCTTCACGGTCATCTACCTCGTCGAGTTCGTGTGAGCGTGGAGTCTAGAGACTGATGGCCAATCACTCCAAACACAACCCCGTCACGGGCTACATCATGGTGGCCCTGATCCTCGGGGTCATCACCTACCTCGAGTTCGCGATGGTCGAGTACCCGCAGGCATGGCTCGGTTCGACCTGGACGCTTGTACTGCTCATCGCGCTGTCCATCGCCAAGTTCATCATGGTGATCATGTTCTTCATGCACCTCAAAGAGGACGACAAGACCTACACCGGCTTCTTCGGCAGCGGGATGTTCATCGCGCTCGGGACCTTCATCGCGATGGCCGCGATGTTCGTGCTGCCCCGTGCCGTCGCGGTGACGCGCCCGCCCGCTGACAGCGGCGCGGTGCACGCCAGCAGCAACGGCGGAGGGCACGGCAGCGCCGAGCTGCCGCACGAGCTCGTCGACCTGATCGCCTCCGACGGCCGCTCCCGCAGCGCGGCCGACGCCGCCGACACGCCCAGGGTCGTCGACCGTACCGTCGCTATCGTCGCGCCCTCGGCCACCAACGACGCTTCAACCTACGAGGTCGGCGAGGCCGCCGGCATCACCGCCGCCGTCGCCGCCACCCCGGCGCCAGCCCCGGAAACGGCGCCCACGGAGGCGCAGACGGAGACGCCCGCGACTGCCGAAGCGCCCGAGGTCTCGGCCCAGGCGCCGGAGAGCCCCGCCGAGGAGCCGGCCGCGCAGGAGCCGGCCGCCCAGGAGCCGGAAGCGGTCGCCTGGAACGAGGAGCTGGGCCAGCAGGTCTACCTGAGCAACTGCATGGCCTGCCACCAGGCCAACGGTCAGGGCATCCCCGGCGCGTTCCCGCCGCTGGCGCAGCACGCCGCCGACCTGTACGCCGCCGACGGCGGCGAGTACCTGTCTCACGTCCTGCTGTTCGGCGTGCAGGGGCAGATCTCGGTTCAGGGCATGAACTACAACGGCTTCATGCCGGCCTGGCCTCAGCTCTCCGACGAGCAGCTGGCGAGCGTGCTCAACCACATCGTGGTCAAGCTCGGTCCGGCTCCGGCCGGGTTCGTCCCTTATCAGGCCGCCGACGTGGCCGCCGAACGCACCGCCGGCCTCAACGCCGTCGCCGTCTACGAGGCCCGCGGAGCGCTGAGCCTGCCTTAGGAGCCGTTAGGAGCTGTAGCCGAAGATGCTCTACCTGAGCTGGCAACTCGAACCGGTGCTGCTCGGCGGCCTCTTCGCCATGGCTGTCGCCTACTACCTGGCGGTGGGGCCGCTGCGCTCCAGGCTGGCTCCGGGCGAGAGGTACCCTCGCAAGCAGGCCATCGTCTTCGGCATCGGCCTGGTGATCCTTTTCGTCAACGAGGGCTCCCCGCTCCACGACCTCGCCGAGCGTTACCTGCTGTCGGCGCACATGTTCCAGCACCTCCTGCTCTCGTACCTGATCGCGCCGCTGCTGCTCGCCGGCATGCCCGCATGGCTGCTGCGCTCGATCCTCGTCGGGTCGCGCCTGCGCCGGGTCGCGAAGGTGTTGCTCAACCCGCTCGTCACCTTCTTCACCTTCACCCTGGTGATGTCGTTCTATCACCTGCCCAGCGTGTACAACCTGGCCCTCGGCAACACCTCGTTCCACCACTCGGTGCACTTCGTGCTGCTGCTGGCGTCGCTGATGGTCTGGTGGCCGCTGGTCAGCCCGCTGGAGGAGCTGCCGCGGCCGGCGTACCTGACGCGCCTCGCCTACCTGTTCCTTCTGCCGGTGGCGCAGACGCCGATCTTCGCCGGCATCACCTTCTCCGACCACCCGCTGTACCTCTACCACCACATGCCGACGCGCGCGTTCGGCCTGGGCGTCATGGAGGACCAGGCGCTCGCCGGAGCGATCATGAAGATCGGCGGGATGATCGCGTTCGGCACCCGCTTCATCGGCGTGTTCTTCAGCTGGTACCGCAGCGAGCGCACGCCGGGCCAGGGCTTCGAGCTCGGAGGCCGTCCGGCCTCGCCCCGGGCCTGAGCAGGGCGTGACCGGTAGATGAAGCGCAGCTTCGACGCCATCGCCTTCGACTGGGGCGGCATCTTCACCGTCGGCACCTTCGATAGCGCCGCCGCCGCCAACCTGAGCAGGGCAGTGGGGATCGAGCTTCGGCTCGTCGAGCCCGTCTACCTGCGGCTCATGGCCGACTTCGAGGTCGGCGCGTTCCGCATGCCCGGCTTCCATCAGCGCTTCTGCGAGGCGACAGGTGCGGACCTGCCGTTCGAGGAGTTCCGGCGCGTCTTCCTCGGCTCGGTGCGCGAGCGTGCGGCGACCTTCGAGCTCCTCGCCGGCATCCCGGACGGCTACGAGGTCGGGATGCTGTCGAACAACTCGCCCGAGCTCTGCGACCTGGTGAGGGACGACCCGCGCAACGCGCGCTTCGATGTCTTCGTCTTCTCCAACGAGATCGGCGTGAGGAAGCCCGCGCCCGAGGCGTTCGCGGCGCTGACGCAGGCGCTGGGCGTGCCGCCGGAGCGTACCGTGTTCATCGACGACAACGCCGACAACATCGCGGCTTGCGAGGCCCTCGGCTTCACCGGCCTGCTGCTCGATGAGCCGCGCGCCTTCGCGGCGCGCTGGCGCGCCGCGCTGCCGGAGCTGCCCTTGCCGGCGAGCTTCGAGGACGCCGCCGGCTGAGGTGAGCGCCCAGGATCAGGACGACCTGCGCGACGACCGCGCCCTCTGGCGTGGGCTCCAAGACGGCCCGCGCGCCGTGAGGCTGCTGCAAGGCTACGCATGGCATCCCCGCGACGCCGGCCTCGACCTGCGCGAGATCTTGCCGAGCAGCCTTGACGAGGGCGTGCACCTGCTCATCGACCCCATGCCGCAGGCGCCGTTCGCGTTCTTCGAGGACGGCACGCTGAGCGCCACCCAGCAGGTCTACCAGGTGACGGTCCTCGCCATCGTCGAAGGCGACAAGGACCCCGCCAAGATGCTGCCGCTGGCCGCCGACAAGCTCGGGCCGCTGCTCGACGCAACGCCGGCCGGGGTCGGCTGGCAGCTGATGGAGGACCTGAGGGAGATCGACTGAGATCGACTGAGGAGGTGTTGGCTCAGCGCCGCTCGGTGACGATCAGCCGCTCGTGAGGGTAGACGAACCCGAGCGCGCGCGCCAGCGCCTCGCGGTAGGTCGGGTCGGCGGCGTGGGCAGCGATCTGCCGCAGCTCGCTCGCCTCGCGCTCCAGGGCCGCGACGTCGGCCGACAGCCGCGCGATCTCGCGCTTGTGAACCAGCGTCCTGTCGAGCTCCACGGCCAGCAGGAAGAAGGCGTGCAGACACCCGACCAACGCGAGCAGCACGAGCAGAGGGTGAGGACCACGACGCTGCGTCAGCTCGCTCACCCCGCCACCTGCTGCAGCGCCAGCGCCTCGCGCAGGAAGCGCGCGGCGTCCTCCGGCGGCGTCGGGTTGACGTAGAAGCCCGCACCCCAGTCGAAGCCGGACTGGTTGGTGAGCCGCGGCAGCAGCTCGATGTGCCAGTGGAAGCCCGTCAGGTCCGACCTGGGCGAGGTGTGCAGCGCGAGGTTGTAAGGCGGGCTGTCGAGGGCGTCGTTGAGGCTCCGCACCACCGCCTGGAGCAGGTCGGCCAGAGCCGGCAAGATGTTCGAAGGCACCGAGGCGTAGTCGCTGGCGTGCCTGCGGGGCAGTATCCAGGTCTCGAACGGGGTCTTCGAGGCGAAGGGCGCCAGGGCGACGAACTCGTCGTTGTGGCTTATCAGCCGCTCCTTGGCTCTGAGCTCGTGGGCGACCACGTCGCAGAAGACGCAGCGACCCGTCGCGGCGACGTGCGCCTCGCCAGCCTCGAGCTCCTCCTCCACCCAGCGGTTGTTGACCGGTACGGCGAGAAGCTGAGCGTGCGGGTGCTCGTAGAGCGCCCCGGCCGCGCGGCCGACGTTCCTGGTGATCTGCACGTGCCTGATGCCGGGCTTCGAGCCGTGCAGCGCCAGGCGCTCGCGGTAGAGGCGCAGCAGGTCGACGAGGTGCTGTCTCGGCATCAGGTCGAGGGTGGCGCGAGCGTCGGGGTGCTCGACGATGAGCTCGTGGTAGCCGCCGGCGGAGGCCTGCTGGAACGGACCATCTCCATCCAGGACGAGCGCCTCGGTCCCGAGCAGCCTGGCTGGATGGGCGACGACGCGCATGCGCCAGTCCGACCCTCCGACCGGCGTGTTGCTCGGCCGCACGGCAGCCAGCTCGGCGCCGAGACGCGCCTCGTTGCCGGGCGACAGCGGCGAGACGGGTGGGGGCAACGGCACGCTGCCGAAGTCAGACGGTACCAAGCCGCGCTCCGGCGACAGCAGCACCCAGCCCCTGCCGAACGGGTCTTTGCGGAACAGCGACATCCTAAAGCCAGTCTAGAACGGCGCTCTCAAGCGCCAGGTAGAGAACTTCATCCGCGCCTAGTCGTAGGCAGGGGTCGGGCTAGAACAGTCCCGGCTGGTCGACGGGGCGGCCGCGCTCATGATCCAACGCCGCCAACGCCTTGAACTCGAGCCCCATCTCGCCGAGCCGGTTGAGAGCCGGCGCGGTTATCGAGGGCGCGGCGAGTATGCCTCTCACCTCGCCGCCAGCGAGGCGCCTGACGCTCTGAACGTAGCGGCTGAGCTGGTGCACGGCCTCGTGATTGGCCTTGCCGCGCTTGAGCTCGACGACGACGACCCGCCCTTCGCGGTCCTTGGCCAGGAGGTCGATGCCGCCGACATCGGTCGGCAGCTCGAGGTCGAGGACGCTCAAGCCATCCTCGATCAGCTCTGGGGCGGCGGCCAGCGCGCGCTGCATCTCGGCCTCCGAGCCGACGAGCATGAAGTCGCCCTCGCTGGGCAGCACCAACGCCTGAGCCATGAACGGCGACAGGAACGCCACCCGCAGCAGCTCAGCCGGCTGGAAGCGCTCGGCGTACAGCACCGCCACGCCGTCCTCGACCACGGCCCTGAGAGCATCGGTCTGCGGCTGCCAGTTGACGGGCTTGACGCTGCGCTGCGAGTGGACCTGCACGCTGCCGTCGGGCTTGATCAGCAAGAGGTAGTCGCCGGCCTCCGCCACGCTGGCCGCGCGGCCGCTGTAGAGCAGCTCGAACTCGCCGGCGACCTGCACCACGGCGTCGCCGTCCGCCAGCTGCTCCTGCAGGAAGTCGGCCAGCGAGCCGGCCGAGATGTCGCTGAGGCTGGCCCTGAGCACGCGAGCGAGTGTATCACCGCCCCCGCAAGGCTAGACTCGGCCACATGGGGATACTCGGCGCTCATGTTTCGACGGCAGGCGGGGTCGCGAAGGCGTTCGCGCGAGGACGCGACATCGGCTGCGAGGGGATCCAGATCTTCGTGAAGAGCCCGAACCAGTGGCGGGCCAAACCTCTGGCCGAGGCCGACATCGCCGGCTTCCACGAGGCGCGCTCGGCCGAGCCGCAGCCGGTCGTGGCGCACGCCGCCTATTTGATCAACCTCGCCTCGCCCAAGGAGGACGTCCTGGCCACCTCGATCGCCGCGCTGGCCGACGAGCTGGCGCGCTGCGACAGCCTCGGGCTCGACGGTCTGGTGCTGCATCCCGGCGGTCACCTCGGCAGCGGCGTCGACCTCGGCATCGAGACCGTGGCGCGCTCGCTCGACCAGGTGCTGGCGACCGTCCCGCCGGGGAGCACCAAGGTGCTGTTGGAGAACACGGCTGGGCAGGGGACCACGCTCGGCTCGAGCTTCGCCGAGCTGCGCCGGATGATCGAGCTGACCGACCAGAAGGACCGCCTCGGCGTCTGCATCGATAGCTGCCACGCGTTCGCCGCCGGTTACGACCTGACCTCGGCGGACGGTTTCGAGGCGCTCCTCGGCGACATCGAGGAGCAGATCGGACTCGGGCGCGTCGGCTGCTTCCACGTCAACGACTCGAAGCACCCCGCCGGCAGCCGCAAGGACCGTCACGAGAACATCGGTGAGGGCCTCATCGGCGAGGGCTTCTTCGCCCGGCTCATCAACGAAGCGCACCTGGCCGGCCTGCCGATGATCCTCGAGACCCCGTTGGGCGACGACGACCTCGGCCATCAACGCGATCTCGCCAGACTCAAAGGTCTGCGCAGCTGATTCACAGACTGCACGCCTAAGGAAGGGTCGACAGATGAGTGACAGAACCGATGGCGCCGGGGCGCCCGCAACCATCGACGCCGGCGCCGCCGAGCACCTCAGGCGCTCGCTGGTCAACGCGCATAGCCGCAATCAGAGGGTCATGCTGAGGTTGCTCGATGGCATAGACCAGGAGTCGAGCCTCGTGCGCCTGCTCGACGACGGCGGCCACATCAACTGGCTGCTGGGCCACGTGGCCGCGTCGCGTGACGACATCCTCGAGCTGATGGGCGCCTCCAGGACGATGGGCGAGGGTTCCGACGCTCGTTACGGCTACGGGAGCCGGCCCGAAGGGGCCGAGGACGCCGCCCCGCTCGAGTCGTTGTTGGCGGCGCTAGAGCACACCAACCAGCGCGTGCTGGAAGAGATCGCGAAGCTCGACGGAGCGCGCTTGGAGGAGGCAGACGAGCGCGGCCGCAGGCTGCTGGATCGGCTCGAGTTCGCCCTGTGGCACGAGGGCTACCATCTGGGCCAGCTCACTCTCTACCGCAAGAAGGCCGGTCTGAGCAGCCCGATCGGCTAGGACTCGCTCAGCCCCTCACCGCACCTGGGTCCCCGGCCAGCGCGTAGAGCAGCCTGACGGTCGCCTCGGTGCCTTTGCGCATCGTCTCGAGGCGGAAGAACTCGTTGGGAGCGTGCAGCTGGTTGTCGGGCTCGCCGAACGCGAAGTACAGGCACCACATGCCCAGGACGCTCCTGAACTGCTCCGCGACCGGCACCGTGCCGCCGCCCCACTCGAAGAACGCGTCGAGCCCGAACGTCTCGCTCATGCAGCGGCCGGCGATGGCCAGCACGGGCAGGTCGACAGGCATCTGGTACGGCCTGGCGATCCCGGCGCCGCGCTTGATCGACACGCTCACGCCGGGCGGCGTGGCCGCCAGGACGTGGCGCTCGAGGGCCTCGTAGACGCGCCACGGGTCTTGCGCGCCGGCGAGGCGGCAGGTGATCTTGGCGCTGGCCTCGCTCGGGAGCACCGTCTTGACGCCGGGACCCTGGTAGCCGCCGGTGATGCCGTTGATCTCGAGAGTGGGACGCACCGAGCGGCGCTCCAACGGGCTGTAGTCGGGGTCGCCCCACCAGCCGTCCAGGCCCAGCGTCTTCAGCTCCTCGTCCGGGTCGCCGGGCGTCTGGGCTATCGCGCTCCGCACCGCCGGGTCGACGGTCTCGACGCCCTCGTGGAAGCCCTCGACGAGAACGTGGCCCTGAGGGTCCTGCAGCCCTGCCAGGATCCGCGACAGCGCCATGATCGGGTTGGCGACGGCGCCGCCGTAGCTGCCGGAGTGGAGGTCGGCGGCCGCGCCCTTCACCCTGATCTCGGCGCTGACCAGGCCGCGGGTGCCGACCGTCAGCGACGGCACGCCCACCCCGTAGATGCCCCCGTCGGCGCTGATGGCCAAGTCGCCGGCGAG
This sequence comes from uncultured bacterium, assembly GCA_964473205.1. Taxonomy (GTDB): domain Bacteria; phylum Deinococcota; class Deinococci; order Deinococcales; family Trueperaceae; genus CAYMRL01. The sequence continues at coordinate 25,887 of CAYYOK010000034.1, forward strand.
CAGCTCGCGGTTCGCCTCCAAGAAGGCGCTGAGGTTGGGGCTGCCGATCTCCTCCTCGCCCTCGACGAGGAACGTCAGGTTCAGCGGCGGCGCGCCGGCCGCCCTGACGCACGCCTCGACGGCCCTGAGGGCCGTCAGCACTCCGCCCTTGTCGTCGCTGGCACCGCGCGCGTAGAGCTTGCCGTCCCTGACGTCGGGCTCGAACGGCGGGCTGTTCCACAGCTCCAGCGGCTCGGGCGGCTGGACGTCGTAGTGGCCGTAGACGACGACGGTCGGAAGCTCAGGGTGGGGATGCCAGCGCCCGACGACGACCGGATGACCAGCCGTCGGCAGCACCTGCACCTCGGGGAACCCGGCGCGCTTCAGGCGCGCGGCGGTCCAGTCGGCCGCCGCGTCGATGTCGGCGCGGTGCTCGCTCGAAGTGCTGACGCTGGGGATGCGCACGTAGGCGCCGAGGTCGGCTACCTGGTCGGCGGCGTGGGCTTCGACCTGCTCGAGGGCGGCTCTGAGGTTCTGCTCGGCGGTTGGCACGCGGCCAACCTACCGGCGGCGCCTCGGGCTGGTCAATAGCCGCGCTGGGCTCAGGTCGGCGCTTCGGTGGGAGCCTCGTCGAGCGCCGCCGAGGCCGCGGAGCGGTAGCTGCCTCGGTAGTAGATGAGCGGCGTGCCGTCCTCGCGGGACTCGAGCGCCACGACCCGTCCGATGTAGACGGTGTGGTCGCCGGCGTCGAGCCGCG
>CAYYOK010000035.1:0-26397 GCA_964473205.1 uncultured bacterium
CCTGCCAGCAGCCGTTGGATCGCGCCGACCAGCTCGTCGACCCCGGTCGGGACCGTCGAGCGGGCGAGGGTCAGGCCCTCGTCCGCGCCCTCGGCCGATTGCGAGTCGCCGGTGGCTCCGGCGGCCGCTGCGGGCACCAGGCCGAGGTAGAACCCGGCCGTGTCCCTGGCGCCGGCGCCGTCGAGCCGCCACAGCCCCTGCTCGAAGCCGACGAGGGGCGAGGCCAGGCCGGAAGCGGTGTGCAGCGCGAGGATGACGCGCTCGCCGACCGAGAACGACGGCATGCCTGCCACCAGCAGGGGTGCGTCCCCAGGCGGCGCGCCGCCCAGGAACCTCAGCGCCAGCTCGGTCTGCTCCAGCTCTCGCTCCTCGTCCTCCTCGGCGTCGTCTCCGCCCTCGGAGTCGCTGGCCGGCCCTCCCAGCGGCATCTCCACGTCGAAGGTGACCGTGGTCCAGACGAGCTCGCCCTCGTCCCTGACCCCGACGTCAGCGACGGTGGCGAGGACGACGAGGTCTGCTCTCAGCAGCGTCTCCGCCGGAGTGAGGCCGCGGTAGGCCGTCGCGACGGCCCACTGACAGGCCAGCAGAAGCGCGGCGCAGAGGAGATGCTCTGGTCGCAGGCTTCGGCGCGGCGCCGGACCCGAGATCGGCTCGCGGGCTCTCATGCGCCGCCCTCGGGGTCTTCCTCATCCGGTTCGTCGGGATCGTCCTCGCCCGGTTCGTCGGGGTCGCCCGGTGGCTGTTCCGGACCGGGCGGCTGCTGCTCGCCACCGGGCTCGTCAGGAGGCTCCTCGGCGGATCCTGCGCCCGAGGGCAGTCCGGCCACGCGGGTCAGCGCCAGGCGGGCCGCCGGGCCTCCCTCGACCACCTCGGCCAGCTCGCGGCGCAAGGCGTCGGAGCCTGCTGATACGAACTCGGTCCTGACCGACACGGCGATCTGCCCGGGAGCCTGCAGAGGCTCGAGGACGAAGTTGAAGAGGTCGGCCGCACCGTCGATCTCGCTGGTCGCGCCGGGCCCTTGCCCCGCCAGGACGGCCACGTCGACCTGCAGCATGCCAGGTTCGGAGTGATGGAACAGCGCCAGCCCACGGCGGGTGGCGGCGACGCTGCCGGCGCGCAGGGTGTAGGCGGCGGGATCCCAGGCGATGACGGTACGCAGGCCCAGGAGCGAGCGGGCCTCAGTGACGCGCGCGCGCAGCGTCACGGCCGAGCGCACCTCCGTCTCTGGCACCCTGAGCGTCAACGCCGTCGGCGGCAGCTCGACCACGCGGAGCCGGTACTCGTTGGTGAACTGAGACAGGTTGGCGTCGGACACGCGCAGAGTGAAGGTGCTCTCGCCCAGCTGCGTGGGGGTGCCCTGGAGGTTGCCGTTGACGAGGCTGATGCCGGCGGGCAGCCGGCCGTCCTCCAGCGTGAACTCGTACGGCCTCAGGCCGCCCGTGGCCAGCAGCGGCGCGTCGTAAGGCTCGTTCACGACGGCATCGGGGAGATCGGCCGTCAGCAGCCTCAACGCCTCGGTCGGTGTGCCGAGCTCGCCGGCGCACGCTCCCAGCAGCGCCGCGATGGCCAACGCGGCCACGGTGACGCGTCTGACAGGGCTCCTGAACGTCGGCATAGGGCGCATGGCTCGGGGCGAGAGTACCGCAAGTGCGTCTGAGAACGCGTGAAAGGTCCCCGCTGGGCCAGTGCTAAGCTTGCCCCCACCTAACGTGGCCAGCCTCCTCACAGACCCGAGCCGGCGCTTTCTACACGTGCGCAGGGACGCTCGCGAGCGCTACCGCCTCGCCGCCGCGGCGTTCGGCGCCAGCGGGCGCCTGCTTCACATCGACTTCGCCGAGGCCGAGCGGCTGGCCGCGGCGCTGAGAGCGGACGGCGCCGGGGTCGCGGCGGTAGGCGATGTCACCGCCGGCGGCGCCACGGCCGGGGTCTCGGCCGCCAGCGTCACAGCCGGCAGCGTCACAGCCGCCGTGCTCCTTCACGAGCTGGCGCACCTGCTGATCGCGGCGCATCCGCTCGAGGCGGCCGCGGCTACCGCGGCCTTGGTCGGGCTGGAGCCCTCTGGTCGCGCCGACGCCCTCCTGGCCGACTTCGCAGAGGCGTTCCCGCCGCCGCCTGTCGTCAACGGCGCCCTGGCCGCGAGCGAGTACGTCGCCGAGAGCCTCGAGGCCGCCTGGGAGGAGCTGCTGCTCCTCGACCTGGCTGACCGCAACCCCGCCTACCGGCCGCTGCAGACGCTGTTCGACCTCGGCGCGCTGCGCGACGATCCCCGGCTGGTGCCGGTGCTGACCGCCATCGAGACCACCCTGGGCCGACCTGTGGGCGCGCCGGACGCCAAGGCCTCCGAGAGCGCCGGCGCCGCCGGCGCCGTCAGCCTCATGGACCTGCTGCTCGCGCCGCAGCGGCAGCACCCGGGCTCGCTGGCAGATCAGCTCAGGGCTGCCATCCGCATCTGGGCGCCGCTGCTCAAGGCAGACCTCGCCGGGCTGCTGCGCGACGTCGATCGCGCCCTGGGCGTGCTGGCCGAGGAGGACCGCTACCTCGCGCATCTGGCGAGCCAGGAAGGGCGTCCTGACGCGCCCGGCTACGGAGGCTGGGGCTTGCTCGGCGCCGGGCCGAGCGCCTTCTCGGCGGACCGCGAGTGGATGAGCCGCACCGTGCTCGTGGCGAAGAACGCCTTCGTGTGGCTGGCTCAGCTCTCGCGCGCGTACGGTCGGACCGTCTCGCGCCTCGACGAGGTCCCCGACCAGGCGCTGGACGACCTGGCGGCCGACGGCATGGACGCGCTCTGGCTCATCGGCATCTGGCAGCGCAGCCGAGCCTCGAAGACGATCAAGCGGCTGCGCGGGCAGCCGGAGGCGGAGGCCAGCGCCTACGCCGTCGACGACTACGTGGTCGCGCCGGAGCTGGGTGGCGAGGTCGCGCTCGAGGACTTGAGGAGGAGGGCGGCGGAGCGAGGCATCCGCCTGGCCTGCGACATGGTCCCCAACCACACCGGGATCGACGGTCGCTGGGTCATCGAGCACCCTGAGCGCTTCGTGCAGGTGGCGAGCCCGCCGTACGCGGCCTACACCTTCACCGGGCCGGACGTCTCCGGCGACCCCCGCGTCGAGATCCGCATCGAGGATGGCTACTACCAGGGCACGGACGCTGCGGTCGTGTTCGAGCGCCGCGACCCCGCCTCCGGCGAGCGCCGCTACATCTTCCACGGCAACGACGGCACCGCGATGCCGTGGAACGACACCGCCCAGATCGATTTCCTCGACCCGCCCACGCGCGAGGCCGTGATCCAGAAGGTGATCGAGGTGTGCCAGACCTTCAGCATCGTGCGCTTCGACGCCGCGATGACCCTCGCCAAGCGCCACGTCAGGCGGCTGTGGCATCCGCGCCCCGGCGCGCACGACGGCGTGCCCTCCAGGGGGCGCTTCGCGGCGTCGGACGAGGAGTTCGAGGCCGCGATGCCCCGCGAGTTCTGGCGCGAGGTGGTCGAGCGGGCCGCGCGCGAGGCCCCCGACACGCTGCTGCTCGCCGAGGCCTTCTGGATGCTGGAGGGCTACTTCGTGCGCGAGCTCGGCATGCACCGCGTCTACAACAGCGCGTTCATGCACATGCTGGCCGACGAGGACAACGGCAAGTACAGGGCCATCGTGAAGGAGACGCTCGGCAGCGACCCGCGCGTGCTCGAGCGCTTCGTCAACTACCTTAGCAACCCCGACGAGGAGAGCGCGGCCGAGACCTTCGGCAAGGGCGCCAAGGCGCTGGCGGCGACGGTGCTGTTGGCGACGCTGCCCGGCCTGCCGCTGTTCGCGCACGGCCAGGTCGAGGGTCTGAGCGAGAAGTACGGCATGGAGTTCAGGTCTCCGCGCCTAAACGAGCGTCCCGACGAGTGGCACCGCGACCAGCACCGGCGGGTGATCGCACCGCTGCTGGCGCGCCGCCGCCTGTTCGCCTCCGCGCTGGGCTTCGCCCTCTACGACGCCACCTACGGCGGCGACCCGCCCGGGCGCGTGGCTGAGGACGTCTACGCCTTCAGCAACGCCCAGGCAGGGGAGAGGGCCCTGGTCGTGGTCAACAACGCGCCCGACGGCGCCAGGGTTCGCATCGACCGCGGCGCGAAGGGTCTGGTGCCGGACGCCGCCGGTGCGGGCAGCCTCGTCGCGACGAGCCTCTTCGCCGAGCTGATCGGCGACGCCGGCCAGACCAGCGACCCGTGGCTGGTGGCCCACGACGTCATCAGCGGCGCAGGCTTCGCGCGTCCGGTGCCCGAGGTGGCGTCAGAAGGCCTGGTCTTGGACTTGGGTGGCTATCAGGCCCTGGTCCTGCTCGACGTCAGGGTCCAGAGCGGCGCGCCGTGGGAGGAAGGGCCGCCGGCGCGTGTGGACGGCGTCGAAGGTGGTGGGCCCGTTAGCGCTGCTCGCCGTCTAGGCACCGGGGGCGACGCGCGCGGCTACGCTCCCGGTCCGCAGACGCGCGCTGCCGCCGCACGCCGCAGGCGCTCGCGCCCTCGCCGCTAACGCCCCTCGCCTAGCTGCGCCACGCGGCGGTGCTGAAGGTGCGTCAGAGCGAGCGCCAGGGCGTCGGCCACGTGGTGGCTCGAGGGCGTCGCGCTCAGCTTCAGCAGGGCCCTGACCATGTACGCGACCTGTGCCTTGTCGGCGCGCCCGCTGCCAACCAGAGCCTGCTTGACCTGCAAGGGACCGTACTCGAAGACGGGCACGCCGCTCTCGGCGGCGGTGAGCAGGACCACGCCGACGGCCTGGCCGACCTTGAACGCGACCTCGCGCTGCCGATGGAAGTACTGCCCCTCGACGGCGAGGGCGTCGGGGCGATGCTCGGCGAGGAACTCGGCGACCGCCAGCCTCAGCCTCAACAGCCTGGCCGCCTGAGCCTCGCGGGGCCTGGTGGTCAACAACAGCGAGCCGAGGAGGCGGGGTTCGTTCCCCACCTCCTCGACCGCTCCCAGGCCTAGGTTGGCCAGGCCCGGGTCTATCCCTACGACCCTGTGGGTCTCGCGCTGCTGGCGCTTCGGGCCGCTGGCCGTCACGAGCCCAACTGTACGCTCTGTGCTCTCGGCGCCGGACCGAGGCGCGGCCAGGGGCGACGGCTACCTGGCTGCGACCACGCGGCGCCAGCCCGCCTCAGTACTCCGCGAGGTAGCGGTTCAGCTCCCAGTCGTGGACCGAGATGCGGTAGTCGTCGTACTCCTGCGTCTTGGCGTTGACAAAGCTGCGGTAGACGTGATCGCCCAGCGCGTCGATGACGACGCGGTCGCGCTTGAGGGCGCCCATCGCCTCGCGCAGGGTGAACGGCAGCTCCTTGATCTTGTGGCGCCGGCGGTCGCGGACGCTCATCTCGTAGATGTTGCGCGAGATGGCCGGAGGCGGGGTGAGCTTGCGCTTCAGGCCGTCGATTCCGGCGCCGGCGATGACGGCCAGCGCGAGGTACGGGTTGCAAGAAGGGTCCGGCATGCGCAGCTCGGCGCGGGTGCTGTTGCCGCGGCGCGCGGGGATGCGGATCATCGCGCTGCGGTTCGAGGAGGACCAGGCGATGTTGGTCGGGGCCTCGTAGCCGGGCGTGAGGCGCTTGTAGCTGTTGACGGTCGGGTTGGTGACGGCGACCATGCCGGAGGCGTGCTCGAGCAGCCCGCCGATCCACTGCAGCATGATCGTCGAGAGCTGATCCTGGCCCTTCGGATCGAAGAAGGCGTTCTTGCCGCTCTTGAAGATGCTCATGTGCGTGTGCATGCCGGAGCCGTTGATGCCGCCGACCGGCTTGGGCATGAAGGTCGCGTGCAGGCCGTGGTTGAGCGCGATGCGCTTGACGACCGTGCGGAAGGTGAGGATGGCGTCGGCCGTCGAGACGGCGGGGCCGTACTTGAAGTCGATCTCGTGCTGGCCGGGGGCGACCTCGTGGTGCGCGGCCTCGATCTCGAAGCCCATCTCGACGAGCGCGTTGACCATGTCGCGGCGCGCGTCCTCGCCGCGGTCGACGGGCGCCAAGTCGAAGTAGCCGGCGGCGTCGTTGGTGACGGTCGTCGGCGCGCCGGTCGGCGTGCGCTGGAACAGGAAGAACTCGGGCTCGGGGCCGACGTACATGTCGTCGTAACCCAGCGCCTGCAGCTTCTCGATCTGACGCTTGAGCACGTAGCGGGGGTCGCCGCTGAACGGGTCGCCGTTGGGCAGGGCGATGTCGCAGATGAGCCTGGCGACGGTGCCGCGCTCGGCGCCTTCGATAGCCGGAGGGAGCAGGAGGAAGGTCTCCGGGTCCGGCCTGAGCAGCATGTCGGACTCTTCGATGCGGGCGAAGCCCTCCACCGAGGAGCCGTCGAACATGATCTCGCCGTCGAGCGCCTTCTCGAACTGGGAGGTCGGCACCTCGATGTTCTTGATCTGCCCGAGTATGTCGGAGAACTGCAGGCGCAGGAACCTGACCTTCTCGTCTTTGAGGCGCTTCAGTACGTCGGCGGCGGTGATGGGCATCGGTGCTCCTCCGGTAGTGCGGCGTCGGTGGCCGCGCTGCAAGTCGTTCGGCTAGAACTGCCAGTTTGGCAAGTCTGCGCGTACGTCGTGCGCGTATTCATCATGAGCTGCGCACGCACACCTTGTCAATCGACCATCCGTCAACTGATTCGTGTACATCAGGCTCAGGCGCCATGCGAGGGGCGCCAGCGCTTCAGGATCGCTTAACCGAGGCCGCAACGAGCCTTGTGAACGTCTCTCTCGCCTTGACTAGCTCGCGGAGGGGCGTTATACGATGGCTCCGTACACCCGACAGTGCCCATTAGCACGCGCAAGCATAGGAGGAGTATGAACAAGCTCATTCTCAGAAGCCTCGTCGTTTCGGTCGTGCTGCTGCTCGTCAGCGCCGCCGCCGCTCAGACGATCCGCCTCGGGGTCAACCTCGAGCTGTCTGGGCGTTTCGCCACCATCGGCACCACCTCGCTGCAGGGCATCGAAGCCGCCATGCAGTTGAGCAACGCCGACATCGAGCTGTCCGTCTGCGACAACGCGACCACCGCCGAAGGCTCGGTCGCTTGCGCCAACCGCTTCGTGGACGAAGGCGTCCTCGCCGTCCTCGGCCCGATCTCGACCACGCACGCCATCCCCGCGGCCGAAGTGCTGCAGCAGGCCGGCGTGATCATGATCAGCACCGCCTCCACCAACCCGGCGACGACCCAGGTCGGCGACCGCATCTTCCGCATGTCTTACACCGACGACTTCCAGGGCAAGGTCGCGGCTCGCTACGCGGTCAACGACCTCGGCGCCGGTAGCGCGATCGTCTTCCGCCAGCAGGACGACGACTACAGCTTCGGTCTCGCCAACTTCTTCGACGCCGAGTTCCAGGTGCTGGGTGGCAGCACGGTCGTCGTCGACTACGTCGCCAACACCGTCGACTTCTCTGCGCAGATCAACGACGTGCTCGGCACGCCGGCCGACGTCATCTACTTCGCGGGCTTCTGCGCCGAAGGCGCTGCTCTGATCCCGGCCCTGCGAGCTGCCGGCTTCGACCAGCAGATCATCGGTGCTGACGCCTCCGACGACTCGCAGTGCCCCGTAGGCGGCGGCCCTGCCTTCGACGGCTTCATCTTCACCGGCTTCGGTGGTGCCGAGGTGCTCTCCGGCGCCGCCGCCGAGCGCGCCGCGGCCTTCGCCACCGAGTTCCGCGTCGTGTTCCCGAACGCCTCTGACTTCAACGGCTTCACGCTCTCCGGCGCCGACACGCTCAACGTGATGGTCGAGGCCGTGCGCCTCGCCGGCTCGGTCGACTCCACCGCGGTCCTCGCCGCCCTCCAGGGCCTGCAGGGCTTCCCCGGCGTCTCCGGCGAGATCACCTACGCCGGCACCGACGGCACGCCCGCCGACCGCACCATCGCCTTCTTCAGCTACCACGTGCCCGGCACCGACGGCTCGGCCTGGAACTCCAGCGCCCTGTTCGGTATCAGCACGGCCGAGTAGTTCGGGGTATCCCGACGCTGCGACCGAAGCGTCGAAACTAGCTTTTCGGCGGGGGGACAGGTGCGAAGCCTGTCCCCCCGCTTCCTGTTATCCTTGACCCGGACACAGCCAGAAAAGAACGCCGAGCCATGAAGCATCTGGAGGGGAGTCCTCTTTGTCAGTCGCGAGCCTAGGTTCTACGCGCCGCTCTAGACGCTGGTTGCCGTTCGTCGTCGTGGGTGGCTTGCTGCTGCTGATCGTGCTGCGCATGCTCTACCTGATGGACTTGGAGGCGCGCTTCAACGGCGCCTTCTTCTTGAGGGCGCTCATCGACTCCCTGAAGCTCGGCAGCCTCTATGCGCTCATCGCGCTCGGCTACACGATGGTCTACGGGATCATCCGACTGATCAACTTCGCTCACGGCGAGGTGTTCATGATCGGAGCCTTCACCACCTATTTTCTGTTCACGGTCACGCCCTACGGCTGGGTGCCGGCGCTGTTCCTCGCAGCGGTTCTGGCTTTCGGCGTCAACCGACTAGTAGCGCTGTTCAGAGCCAACCCCAGAGACCCGGTCACCTGGGGGGCGACCGGCGTCGCGTTCTTGGCGCTGTTCTTCTTGCTGCAGGCTGGCACCTGGCCGTTCTGGGGCGCGCTGGTCGGCAGCATGCTCGCGACAGGGGTCCTCGGCGTCACGATCGAGCGCTTCGCGTACCAGCCGCTGCGCACCGCGCCCCGCAACTCCCTTCTGATTACCGCCATCGCCGTCTCGTTCCTGCTGCAGAACCTCGGCCTGCTGACGCTGACGAACAGGCAGACGCCGTTCAGGCCGCCGACGGCCCTCTTGGATACGATCCGCATCCCTGTCGGGGACCAGATCGTCCAGACCAACGGCCTGTTCTTCGGGATCCCGCTGCTGACCGTCATCCTCGTGCTGGTACTGCACAACTTCGTGACGCGTACCAGGCTCGGCAGGGCGATGCGCGCCGCCGCTCAGGACGCGGAGACGGCTCAGATGATGGGCGTCTCCGTCAACAAGGTGATCGCCACGACCTTCTTCATCGGCTCGTTCCTGGCCGCCGCCGGCGGCGCCATGTGGGGCCTCAACTTCGGCAGCCTCAACCAACCGGCCGTCCTCGGCATCCTGCCTGGGATCAAGGCGTTCGCCGCGGCCGTCATCGGCGGCATCGGCAGCCTGCCTGGCGCCGTCATCGGCGCCATGGTCATCGGCTTCTCGGAGTCGTTCCTGACGGCGCTCTTCCCGCGCACGGGCGACTTCCAGGGCATCACCGAGTTCAAGGACACCTTCGCCTTCATCCTGCTGATCATCGTGTTGCTGATACGTCCTAGCGGGATCGTCGGCGAAGACCTCTCGGAGAAGGTCTGATGGCCGCTCGCTCCAGGGCTCCGACGCCTCTCGACGCGATCGATCCCAAGCGCCGGCTGCGCAATCTCCTACTGACCCTCGGCGCGATGGCGCTAGGCGCTGTGGTCCTGTACTTCCTCGACGGCATAGGCAGCTCCAAGCTCTCGCAGGCGCTGGCGCTGTTCGCCATCTGGGGCATCGCCACGGTCAGCCTCAACCTCGTCAACGGCACCCTCGGGATCCTATCGCTCGGTCAACACGGCTTCATGCTCATCGGCGGCTACACGACCGGCCTTCTCACACTGTCCGAGGCGTCGCGCAGGAACATCGTCAACTCAGGCCGCAGCACCATGACGGAGGAGACCCTCGCGCTGAGCATGACCAACCTGTTCAACTCGCTCGGCCTCACCGGGCTGACCACGCCCGAGACCGAATGGGTGAGGTTCGTGGGGGCGGTTCTGATCGGCGGTCTCGTCGCGGCTGCGGCGGGCCTGTTGGTCGGCTTTCCGAGCCTCAGGTTGCGCGGCGACTACCTCGCCGTCGTCACCTTCGGCTTCGGCGAGATAATCAGGCTCTCGGCCTCCACCAGGATCTTCTCGCCGATAACCAACGGAGCGCTCGGCTTCGCCGGCGTCAACGGCTCGTTCGGGAAGAGCGTGTGGTGGACGTTCGCGTTCCTCGCGTTCACCGTCTTCGTGATCAGCAAGATCAAGTACTCGTCGTACGGCCGCGCCATGCAGGCGATCCGCGAGGACGAGGTGGCGGCCGAGGCGATGGGCGTCAACCTCGCCTACCACAAGATCCTGGGTTTCGTCGTCTCGGCGTTCTTCGCCGGCATCGCTGGCGGGCTGTGGGTCAGCTGGCTGGCCGGCGTCAGGCTCGAGTACTTCTTGTTCCAGCTCACCTTCTTCTTCCTGGTCGCGATCAGCGCCGGCGGAACCGGCTCGATCACGGGGGTGCTGCTCGGTACGGCGCTCGTCGTGTTCGTGAGGCAGTACGGCGACCCGCTGGAGGAGACGTACTCGCTTCAGACCTGGCTCTACATCGCCTCCGCGGTGCTGGGCCTGACCGCGGTCGGCGCCGCTGCCTTCCGGCACCTGAGGAGGTTGCGACCTAGGTTGCACCCCACCGTGTGGGTGCCAGCGCTCTTCGCCGTCGTCGGCGTCCTCGTGGCAGCCGTCGATCCGGCGTTCCTCGCGGGCACGTTCCGCGGCTTCGGCATGCGCGCGATCTTCCTGAGCGTGCTCCTCATCGTGATCATGGTGTTCCGCCCGGAGGGCATAGTCGGCCGCACGGAGTTCAGTTGGGGCCGGCTGTTCGGCGACGACCGCTCGCAGCCGACTGACGAGGAGCGGCGTCAGGACGCCTGGCTGAGCAATCCGGCACTGAATCCTGGCGCGGCCCAAGGCGCTGCTTCTGAAGCTCCTCGCTCCGGCCGCGAAGGGAGCGCCTGACATGGCCATGCTGGAAGTCGAGCACCTCAGCAAGGCCTTCGGCGGCCTGATGGCCACCAACGACGTCTCGTTCGAGGTCAACCAGGGCGAGATCGTCTCGATAATCGGACCCAACGGAGCGGGGAAGAGCACCATCTTCAACCTGGTGACCGGCGTCTATCGGCCCGACTCCGGCGACGTGCGCTTCGAGGGCCGCTCCGTGGTCGGCCTCAAGCCCAACCAGATCGTCGACCGCGGCATCGCGCGCACCTTCCAGAACCTGCGGCTGTTCACCAACATGACGGTGCTCGAGAACGTGCTCGTCTCCCAGCACCACAACCTGCGCTCGACGATCTTCTCGTCGATCCTGCGGCTGCCGGGAGCCAAGCGCCAGGAACGCGAGGCTCGCGAGCTGGCTGCCGAGAAGTTGGCGTTCTTCGGGCCGCGCCTTCTCAGCTTCCGCCTCAACCAGCCCGTTCTGGTGCTGAGCTACGCCAACCGCCGCCGCACCGAGATGGCGAGGGCGATGGCTACCGGCGCCAAGCTGCTGCTGCTCGACGAGCCCAGCGCCGGCATGAACCCGAAGGAGACGGCCGAGATCACCCAGATCATCCGCCGCATGCGCGACGAGGGCGGCTACACCATCGTGCTCGTCGAGCACAAGATGAACCTGGTGGGCGAGATCTCCGACAGGGTGGTCGTCCTCGACTACGGGGTGAAGATCGCCGAGGGCAACTACCGCGACGTCGTCAACGATCCCAAGGTCATCGAGGCCTACCTCGGCAAGCGCGACGATGGATCCAATGGCGCCGCCAAGGCGGACGGAGTGGCGCTGTGAGCGCCGGCCAGGAGCGAGAGAAGCTCCTCGAGCTCAAGGACGTCACGACCCACTACGGCCCGATCCGCGTGCTCCACGACGTCGACATGGTCATCTACCCGGGCGAGATGGTCTGCCTGCTCGGCGGCAACGCCTCCGGCAAGTCGACGACACTGAAGACCATCCTCGGGCTGGTGAGGATCTCCGAGGGCGAGATGCACTTCCGCGGCGAGCGCGCCGACACGCTCAGCACCGCCGAGCGCATCGAGCGCGGCATGGCGGTGGTGCCCGAGAACCGCCGCATCTTCCCGCGCATGACGGTGCGCGAGAACCTCGAGATGGGCGCGTACCTGCGCAACGACCGCAAGGCGATCGCCGAGGACCTCGACTACGTCTTCGAGCTCTTCCCTCGCCTGTCCGAGCGCCTCGAGCAGAAGGGCGGGACGATGTCGGGCGGCGAGCAGCAGATGCTCGCCATGGGACGCGCGCTGATGAGCCGGCCGAAGCTGATCCTGATGGACGAGCCGTCGATGGGCCTGGCGCCGCTGTTCGTCGCGCGCATCTTCGAGATCATCAAGCAGGTCAACGACCGCGGCATCTCGGTGTTCGTCGTCGAGCAGAACGCCAACGTCGCGCTGTCGATCGCCGACCGCGGCTACGTGCTGCAGACGGGCGAGGTCGTCCTGTCGGGACCAGCCAAGGAGCTGCTGACCAACGAGGCGATGAAGAAGGCTTACCTCGGCGAGGTGTAGAGCCTAGGCGTCGAGCATCTGCTCGATAGTCACGCGCTTGACGCGCGGCCGCCCGCTGCTCTCGCCGGCCGCGACCTCGGCGGCGTCGAGCCTGAGCCAGGCCTGGGTGTCGACGACCCTGACGCCGCGCGCGGCGAGCAGAGCGTCGACGGCAGCCGGGGAGGCGTCCTGTGGCGCGACCTCGGGCAGCTCGTCTCCCAGCAACGCCGCGACGGTGTCCATCGCGCAGGCCTTGTTGGTGCCGATGACGCCGCTGGGCCCGCGCTTGATCCAGCCGGCCACGTACAGGCCGGGCTGGCGCTCGCCGCCGGGCGCGCTCAGCACGCGACCCTCGTCGTTGGGGATCACGCCGCGCCTGGCGTCGAAGGGCACGTCCGGCAGAGCGCTGCCAAGGTAGCCGACGGAGCGCAGCACCAGGTCGGCGGGTATCTCCTCGTACTCGCCGGTACCGACCGCGGCCAGGCCGCCGCGTTCGTCGGGCACCAGGCGGTTGCGCTCGAAGCGCACCGCCCTGACCCGCTCCTCGCCCAACAGCTCGACGGGCGAGAGCAGGAAGCGCAGCTCGACGGCCCGAGGCTTACCGGCGGGTTCCTGCTGAGCGAACCACGCCATCACCTCGAGGTTCTTGGTGACGTTCACGTCACCGGCGACGGCGGCGAGGCTGGCCTCGTCGGGCGTCACCTCGTCGGCGCGCACGAAGATGTCGGCGTTCTCGAGCTCGCCGAGCTCGCGCAGCTCCTTGGTCGTGAACTTGGCCTCGGCCGGGCCGCGCCGTCCCACCATCACCACCCGCTCGACCTGCGAGCCCGCCAGCGCGGCGAGCGCGTGGTCGGCTATGTCGGTGACGGCCAGCTCGGCGACGGACTTGGCGAGGATCCGGGTGACGTCGATCGCCACGTTGCCCATGCCGATGACGACGACCTTGCGCGCGTCGAGCGGCACTTCCAGGTCGACGTAGTCGGGATGGCCGTTGTACCAGGCGACGAACTCGGTGGCCGACATCGAGCCGTGCAGGTCCTCGCCGGGCAGGCCGAGCTGCCTGTCGGTCGGGGCGCCGACGGTGAACACGACGGCGTTGTAGTGGCGCCTGAGGTCGCCTAAGCTCAGGTCGCGGCCGTACTCGACGTTGCCGAGGTAGCGTACGCGCCCGTCTTGCAAGGTCCTCTCGTAGAGCCTGGTGACCGACTTGATCTTCTGGTGGTCGGGGGCGACGCCGAAGCGCACCAGGCCGTAGGGGGTAGGCAGCCTGTCGAACAGGTCGACCGATACCTCGCGGCCGGACTTGAGCAAGGCGTCCGCGGCGTAGAAGCCGGCCGGGCCGGCTCCGATGACGGCGATGCGAGTCGGCGTGTCGCTCATACCCTGATTTAACCACCCAGACGCGCGTCTTATGTCCCGGTCGGCCCGCTTCAGGTAAGCTCCCATGCTATGACCGGAACGGCCTCGGGGCCAGAGCGCGACATCCAAGTGCTGAAGTTCGGCGGCACCAGCGTCGGAGACCTCGATCGCATCCGCAAGGTCGCCGCCAGGCTGGCTCATGCCGTCGGCAACGGCAGCAAGCTGGTCGTGACCGTCTCGGCCATGGGCCGCACCACCGACCAGCTGGTGTCGATGGCGCGCGAGCTGGCGCACCGTCCGTCGCGCAGGGAGCTCGACGTGCTGCTGGCCACGGGCGAGCAGCAGTCGATAGCGCTCCTGTGCCTGGCGCTGGGCGAGATCGGCGTCAAGGCGCGCTCGTTCAGCGGCGCGCAGGCCGGCTTCCTCACCGACTCGCACCACGGCTCGGCGCGGATACTCAGCGTCGCGCCGGGCGGCCTGCTCGCGGCGCTGGAGGAGGTCGACGTCGCCGTCGTGGCCGGTTTCCAAGGCGTCGACGAGGACGGCAACGTCACCACGCTCGGACGCGGCGGCTCCGACACCACCGCCGTGGCGCTGGCAGCCGCGCTCGGCAGCGCGGTATGCGACATCTACACCGACACCGACGGCGTCTACACCACCGATCCTCACATCAACAGGCGCGCCACGAAGCTCGCCGAGATCGACTACGACGAGATGCTCGAGCTCGCCAGCCAGGGCGCCAAGGTCTTGCACCCCAGCAGCGTCTGGTACGCCAGGCGCTACGGCGTTGAGGTGCACGTGCGCTCCTCGTTCAACAACGCGCCCGGCACCTACGTGCGAGACCTGGCGAGGTCGAGGAAGCTCGCTGGCTCGGGGAAGGACGACATGATCACCGACAGGCCCGTTACGGGCGTGGCTCTCGACCTGAACCACGCGCGCGTCGACATCAGGAACGCCCCTGACAGGGCCGGGGTGGCGGCCGCCATCTTCGAGGCGCTGGGGCGCGCCGGCGTCAACGTCGACATGATCATCCAGGGCGTCAGGGGCGCCGGCGACAGCCGCCAGCAGATGGCGTTCATCGTCAAGCGCGACGCCGCGGGCGAGGCCCTCGATGCCCTCGCGCCGGTGCTGGCGGAGCTCGGCGCCGACGCCGAGGTCGAGCGCGAGGTCGCCAAGCTCTCGATAGTCGGGGTGGCGATCGCGTCGACTCCCGGCCTCGCCGCCAAGCTGTTCAGGGCCGTGGCCTCGGTCGGCGCCAACATCGACATGATCACGACCAGCGAGGTGCGCATCAGCGTGCTGATACCCGCGGCGCTGGCTCAGACGGCGCTGGCGGCCGTCCACACCGCGTTCGGGCTCGACGGGCCCGACGACCTGGCGGGCTGAGCGCTTGCGCGTCGAGGAGCTAGAGCAGGTGTTCGTCAAGCGACGCGCCGGGCGCATCGAGCTGCTGCTGGTGCTGGAGTCCCCATCTGGCAGCCGTGAGAGGCGCAGCGTCGCGACGCCGGCGACGGACGACCTGAGGGCCATGAGGTACCTCGCCCGCTACCTGGCGCAGGACGGCTCGCGGCCGCACCCGCGCCTCAGGATCAGGCGGGAGCAGGGGGCTGCGCTGGAGGACGCCCCCGAGCTCAAGGCGGCGCTGCTGGCGGCGTTCGCCGCGGAGGCCGAGGCGTGAGCGCAGGGCTCAAGCTCTCCACGCTCGCCTACGTGAGGCGCGGCGGGGAGACCCTGATGCTGATGCGCCCGCCGCTCGACTCCCCGGGCAGACCGGGGCGCTGTAACGGTCTGGGCGGGAAGTTCATGCCGGGCGAGACCCCCGAGGAGTGCATGCGCCGCGAGGTGCTCGAGGAGGCGGGACTCGAGGTGCTCGAGGCGAGCTACCGCGGCCTGCTGACCTTCCCGCGCTTCGACGGCGTCGACGACTGGTACGTGTTCGTGTTCGTGGTCACGCGCTACGACGGCGAGCCGGTGGCCAGCTCCGAGGGCGAGCTGCTGTGGCACCCCACCTCACGGCTCACCGAGCTGCCGCTGTGGCGCGGCGATGAGCACTTCCTGCCGTGGCTGGACTACGAGGACAGGGTGTTCTCGGCCCGCTTCGACTACCTAGGCGGGGAGTACCAGGGCCACCAGGTGACCTTCTACCCGACGGCGTCCTCCTGAGGCCAGGCCAAGCCTGACGAGGTCAACGCCCGCCCGAGCGCGCGCCTCTCTGAGACCCGGTGCGCGCGTCGCTGCGCGCCTGCTCGAGCTTCTCGCGGTCGACCGCCTGGATGAGCCGCTGGGCGAGGGCGAGGTTGCCGCTGACCTTGACCTTGCCGGTCATCATCGCCACCATCGGGTTGATCTCGCCCCTGAAGAGCTTGAGCAGGTTGTCGTCCGACACCTTCACCGTCACGTCGGCGCGGTCGGCTCTGCCCTCGAACACCATCAGGCCGCCGGCGTCCATCACGCAGTGGACCGGCTCGGAGGTCTCGAACTGGACGACCGCGTCGGGGGTCTCGACGCCAGGCTTGACGGCTTCCGGCAGGCGCAGGAGCAGCTCCTTGGCCGTCACTCGCGCCTCCTGGCGGCGCGGTCTCTGGTCGAGGCTGTCGCATCGGGCTCGCGTCGTGGCATGCGGCAGTCTAGGACAGGACCGCGCCGGGCATGGTGGCGCGCGCGTCAGGCTGCGGCCCGTTCTGCACGGCGCGCGCGGTCTGGGACGGTAGCGGGCTGGGTATAGTGACTCTTGCGCCAGGGCGCGGCCTGCCGACCGCGGGCTCGCCGGCGCGGAGCTGCCTGACTTGGACTTCTCTCTCCCCGCCGACCTCGTAGCCATGCAACGCGCCGTGCGGGACTTCGCGCGCGCGGAGATCGCTCCGTTGGCCGCCGACCTCGACCGCCAGGGGCGCTTCCCGTGGGAGACGCTGAGGCGCATGGGCGAGTTAGGCCTCATGGGCGTGACGGTTCCGGAGGAGTACGGCGGCGCCGGCCTCGACACCTTGTCGTACGTCGTGCTGCTCGAGGAGATCGCCGCCGCCGACGCCTCGCACGCCACGATCATGAGCGTCACCAACGGCCTGCCCCAGTCGATGCTGCTGTCGCACGGCACCGAGGAGCAGAAGCGCCGCTACCTGCCGCTCCTCGCCAGCGGTGAGTGGATCGGCGCGTTCTGCCTGTCCGAGCCGCACAGCGGCTCGGACGCCGTCGCGATGACGACGCGGGCGGTCAAGGACGGGGACGGCTACCGCCTGACCGGCACCAAGGCGTGGGTCACCTCGGGCGGCGAGGCTCAGCTCTACCTGGTCATGGCCAAGACCGATCCGGCGGCCGGACCGCGCGGCGTCAGCTGCTTCCTCGTCGAGAAGGACTCTGCCGGTCTCTCCTTCGGAAAGCCGGAGGAGAAGCTGGGTCAGCACGCCGCCGTGACTTGCACGCTCTCCTTCGAGGACTGTTACGTGCCCGAGGAGCGCCGCTTGGGCCCTGAAGGTCAGGGCTTCGTGATCGCGATGAACGGCCTCGACGGCGGTCGGGTCGGGATCGCGGCGCAGTCGGTCGGGATCGCGCGCGCGGCTTTCGAGGCAGCGCGGCAGTACGCCTACGAGCGCCAGGCGTTCGGGCGCGCCATCCACGAGTTTCAGGCGATCGGGTTCAAGCTCGCCGACGCGCTCACCAGCATCGAGGCGGCCAGGCTGATGACGCAGAACGCGGCCTGGCGCAAGGATCAGGGATACCGCATCACCCGCGAGGCCGCCATGGCCAAGCTATTCGCCTCACAGACGGCGACGACGGTGACGCATAACGCTCTTCAGGTGTTCGGCGGCTACGGTTACACCAGGGACTACCCGGTCGAGCGCTACTTCCGTGACGCGCGCGTGACGGAGATCTACGAGGGCACCAGCGAGATCCAGCGCATGGTCATCCACCGCCAGATCTACCGCGAAATGGATCGCTGAAGGAAGAACGAGGGAGGGCAGATGATCGACTTCGAGCTGACAGCCGAGCAGAAGCAGTTCCAGGCGCTGGCGCGCGAGTTCGCTGCATCTGAGATCGCCCCCGTCGCCGCCCAGCACGACCGCGACGAGTCGTTTCCGACCGAGGTGGTCGCCAAGGCGCACGAGGTCGGGCTGCTCAACGTTGGCGTGCCGCAAGACGTCGGCGGCCTGGGGCTCGGGATGCTCGACGAGGTGATCATCGGCGAGGAGCTCGCCTACGCCTGCATGGGGATCTACACGATCCTGATGGCTTCCGAGCTGGGCATCACCCCGCTGCTGCTCGCCGGCACGCCCGAGCAGCACGAGCGCTTCCTCGCGCCCCTGCTCGAGGGGCCGCGGCTGGCGGCGTTCGCGCTCTCCGAGCCCAACAACGGCTCGGACGCCGGCGCCATGAGCACGCGCGCCGAGCGCGACGGCGACGAGCTGGTCCTCACCGGCACCAAGACCTGGATCACCAACGGTGGCCTCGCTGACTTCTCGGTCGTCTTCGCCACCTTCGATCCCGACCTCAGGCACCGCGGCACCGTCGCGGTCGTCGTCGAGGGGGACCGCGAGGGCCTGAGCTGCCACAAGCTGCACGGCAAGCTCGGGCAGCGCGCCAGCGCCACCCACGAGATGCGCTTCGAGGGGGTGCGGGTGCCGGTCGGCAACGTGCTCGGCGAGTTCGGCGACGGCTTCAAGATCGCCATGCGCACGCTGGACAAGACGCGCATCCCGGTGGCGGCCGGCGCGGTAGGCGTGGCGCGCCGCGCGCTCGACGAGTCGGTCAAGTACGCCCAGGAGCGCCACGCGTTCGGGCGGCCGATCGGCGACTTCCAGGCGATCCAGTTCAAGCTCGCCAACATGCAGATCGGCGTGCAGACCGCGCGCTGGCAGGCCTACCACGCCGCCTGGCTGGTCGACTCGGGCAAGCCGCACGCCGAGGCGGCCGCCATCGCCAAGGCGTACGCCTCCGACATGGCGTTCGACGCCGCCCAGGAGGCCATCAACCTGTTCGGCGGCTACGGCTACATGAACGAGTACCCTGTCGAGAAGCTGATGCGCGACGTCAAGCTGAACCAGATCTACGAGGGGACCAACGAGATTCAGCGGCTGGTCATCGCCAGGTCGCTGCTTCATTGAGCCCAGTCATGGCTTGGAGGACAGTGTGAAGGTCGCAGTGATACTCAAGCAGGTGCCCGACGCCGAGGCGCGCATCCGCGCCGCGGCGGGCGGCATCGATCTCTCTGGCGTCACCTACGTGCTCGACGGCATGGACGAGTACGGCGTCGAGCAGGCCATCCGCATGCGCGAGGGCGGCCTCGATGCCGAGATCGTCGCCATGGCGTTGGGGCCGGCGCGTTACGAGGACGCGATCCGCACGGCGTTGGCGCTGGGCGCCGACCGCGCTGTGTTCGTCGAGACCGATGCCGACCTCGACCCGCTCAGCCAGGCCCGCGTCTTCGCCAAGCTCGTGGCGGAGGAGGGCGTCGAGCTGGTCTTCACCGGCGGCAAGCAGGCCGACTGGGACAGCGCCGCCCTGGGCCCGGCCCTCGCGGCCGTGCTCGACTGGCCGCACGCCGACTGGACCACGGAGCTGACGCTGGCTGGCGGCACGCTGACGTTGCGGCACGACACCGACGACGGCAGCGAGATGCTGAGTATGCCGCTCCCCGCCGTCGTCACCACTCAGCAGGGCCTCAACGAGCCGCGCTACCCGACGCTGCCCAACATCATGAAGGCCAAGCGCAAGGAGCTGGCCAGGCGCCAGCTGTCCGAGTTCGAAGGGGCCACGCCTCTCACCGAGGTCGTCAAGCAGGAGATCCAGTCGCGCGAGCGGCTCAACCGCGTCATCGCCGGCGAGGCGCGCGACGCGGCGCGGGAGCTCGTCAAGCTCCTGCGCGAGGAAGCCAAGGTCATCTGAGATGGTAGGAGCTTTCGCATGGTCCTGATCGTCACGTTCGAATCCGCTGGGCGCCTGCCCAGGAACGCCTTGGAGCTAGTCAGCGCCGGCAGGAGCCTGGCGGCAGCCAGCTCCCAGCCCCTGGCAGCCGCGGTGCTCGGCTCCTCGCCCGAGGCAGCCGCCGCCGAGCTGGCCCGCTACCTGCCCTCGGTGACGGCCGTGGTCTCGCCCGACCTGTCGCCGTTCCGCGCCGAGGTCGCCGCCGCTGCCGCTGCTGCGGTCGCCCGCTCGCTCGGTGCGACCGTAGTCCTGGCCGCCGCGACCCGTTCGGGGGTCTCGTTCACGCCGCGGCTGGCCGTCGCGTTGGACGCCGCGCTGCTCGAGGACGTCGTCTCGGTCTCGTTCGAGGACGGCGCCGTGACGGGCCGGCGCTACAGCTACCTCGCTCGCGTCACCGAGACGGTGCGCGCCAAGGCTCCTCGCGTCGTCGTGAGCCTCAAGCCCAACGTGACGCCGCTGGCCGAGGCCGCGGCCGAGCCCGGCACCGTGACCAGCCAGAGCCACGCGGCCGGCGCCGGCGAGACGCGCGTGAGCGTCGGCGAGCGCAGCTCGGCCAGGGGCGGCAGCGTTCCTCTCGAGGAGGCGAAGGTGGTCATCGCCGGCGGTCGCGGCCTCATCGACGCCGACGGCTTCAAGAGCGCCGTAGAGCCGCTGGCCGCGGCGTTGGGCGCCGGCATCGGCGCGACGCGCGCGGTCGTCGACGCCGGCTGGCGCCCTTACGCCGAGCAGGTGGGGCAGACCGGCAAGAGCGTCGCGCCCGACCTCTACGTGGCGCTGGGGATCTCCGGCGCCGTGCAGCACCTCTCCGGCATGAACCGCTCGAAGGTGATCGTCGCCGTCAACAAGGACGGCGAGGCGCCGATCTTCAAGGCCGCCGACTACGGCATCGTCGGCGACGCGAAGCAGATCGCGCCGGAGCTGTTGGCCGCCGTCGAGGAGCTCCTGAGCTCTTGAGGGACGGCCTCACCGTAGCCGTGAGACAGGCTGGGCCGCTCGACTTGGACGACCTGGTGGCGCTCGAGCGGCTGTTCCCCAGCGACCGCATCGAGCGCGCCTCCCTGGCGCGGCTGATCTCCAGGCAGAGCGCATCGGTGCTCGTCGCGACGCTGGAGGGCGGCTCGGTCATCGGCGATGCGATAGTCCTGTACCGGCGCGGCTTCAGGTCGGCGCGGCTCTACTCGATGGTCGTGTCGCCCGACTGGCGCGGGCACGGCGTGGCAGCCTCGCTGCTTCGCGCAGCCGAGGAGGCCGCCGCGGCGCGCGGCTACGAGGCTATGAGGCTCGAGGTCCGCGACGACAACGCCCCCGCCATCAACCTCTACAGCTCGCACGGCTACCAGGTCGTCGGCCACAAGCGGAACTACTACCAGGACCAGAGCGCGGCGCTGCAGATGCGCAAGCGTCTCGTGACCGAGTCGGAGGCTTAGCGCGCGCCGGCCCGCCAGCCCGGCCCGTCAGCGGCCGGCGGGTGACGGCTCGCTCTCCGTCGGCCCGGCTGGCTACCGCTCACTCCCCGGCGAGGTAGCGGATGACCTCGGAGTAGATCTCCGGGTTGGCTTGGTCCTCCTCGCCCGCGGCGATGGTCGGGTTGTCGTTGACCTCGATGACGTAGTACTCGCCGTCGATCTCCTTGATGTCGATCCCGTAGAGGCTCGCCCCGATCGCGTCGGCGGCCGACGTCGCCACCGAGAGCAGCTTCGTGGGAGCGTCCGCGACGGGGACGCCGATGACCTTGGCCCACTCACCGCCCTCGGTGCGGTCCATCAGGCGCCACTGCAGCGGCGCGAACTCGTAGCGCAGCACTGCCAGCGCGCGTCCGGCCAGGGTGATCACCCGCCAGTCGAACTCGCTCGGCATGTACTGCTGCACCACCAGGCGGTCGGCGCGCCGCAGGAAGCGCCTGCCGACCTTGACGAAGGCGTCGGGGCTGGCGACCTTGTCGACGTAGGCGCTGAAGCTCGAGTTCGGCGCCTTCAGCACCAGCGGCGCTCCCAGCTCCTCGAACAGGCGCGCGGCCGTCATCGCGCTCAGATCCTTCTCCTCGAGCGAGCGCGTCTCCGGGATCGGCACGCCGCGGCCTGAGAGACGCTGGTACATGTTGACCTTGTCGCAGCAGATGAGGATCGCGTCGGAGTGGTCCAAGACCCTGATGCCGAGCATCTCGGCCGTGCGCGCCACGACGTAGCTGGTGTTGAGCGGGTCGGTCAGCGCCCGGATGAAGATGCCGTCGTAGTTCTTGATGTACTTCAGCTCGTTCTTGAACAGGAAGTCGAGGTCGTGCCCGAGCTCGAACGCTGCCAGCCGGTAGTTGGTCAGCGCGGTCAGCTCGACCGACGAGCGGATCGTGTAGCGCTCGGTGAAGATCGCTAGGCGCGCCATCGGCCCAACCCCTCGAGCTGCGCGCGCTCCTCGTCGCTGAGCTCGCCGAACGGCAGCGGCTCAATCGCCGAGAGCAGGTACTCGCGCGGCGTCACTATGACCCTCACGCGCATCAGCGGCAGGCGGAAGATCTCGAACAGCCTCTCGCCGAACGCCTGGTACTCCGGCAGCGTAGCCTTGCCCATCACCAGGCGCACCACGTCGATGCGCTGGTCGCTGGGCAGGAGCTGCGCCAGCACCGCGTACTTGCCGGTGTAGGTCAGGCCCTTGCGGCGCGCCTCCAGCGTCTCGTTGTCCAAGATCAGCTCGCCCTTGCTCGAGAACGGGTTGATGGGGTAGGCGAGCATCGGAGGGGGAGGGAAGCGATCGGTGACGATCAGGTGCTCGGGAACCGGGATGCCGGCGAGGCGCGCCTTGAGCATGGCGATCGGCACCACGTAGGCGTCGAGCGCCTCGGCCGTGGTCGGCAGCACCTTGAGGCCGGCCAGCTCGGCGTCGAGCGAGACGTAGTAGCCGGAGGTGAGGTAGGTGTAGTCGCCCGCGAGGTTGGCGACATCGGCTCGGACGGCACCGGTGACGGCGCCGGCGTCGGAACCGAAGCGCCCCGGCTCGAGGTGGAACAGGGGCGGGGCACCGATGGTGCTCAAGAGGTCTTCACTTTCGCAGCGCTTGCACGCCGGGTAGCTCCTTGCCTTCCAGGAACTCCAGCGACGCCCCGCCGCCGGTGGAGACGTGGCTGAACCTCTCCGCCACGCCGGCGCGGTTGATCGCCGCGATGCTGTCGCCGCCGCCGACCACGGTGAACGCGCCCTCCAGGCCGGCGACGGCTCTGGCCACAGCCAGCGTGCCGCTGTCGAAAGGCGGCACCTCGAAGACGCCCAGCGGGCCGTTCCAGAACACGGTCTTGGAGTCGGCCAGCGCCGCGGCGAACTCTGCCGCGGCGACCGGACCGATGTCGAGGCCCATCAGGCCGGCGGGGATGGCATCGGAAGGGTGCACCGAGCTGGCGACGCCCTGCTCGATGCGCTCGGCGCAGCGCGAGTCGACGGGCAGCACCAGCGCCACGCCCGCCTCCTCGGCCCTGGCGAGCAGCCGCTCGGCTACCGGCAGCATCTCCTCCTGGACCAGCGAGGCGCCCACCTCGCCGCCGCGCGCCTTGACGAAGGTGTACGCCATCGCCCCGCCGATCAGCAGCTTGTCGGCGAGACCGAGCAGGTTCTCGATGACGCCGAGCTTGTCCGAGACCTTGGCGCCGCCCAGCACCACCGAGAACGGGCGCTCAGGGGCCTCGATGAGCTTGCCAAGGGCCTCCAGCTCGCTGAGCATCAGCGGCCCGGCCGCGTTCGGCAGCAGCCGCGCCACGCCCTCGGTGCTGGCGTGCGCGCGGTGCGCCGAGCCGAACGCGTCGTTGACGTACGCGTCGGCGTAGCCGGCCAGCACGCGGGCGAGCTGCGGGTCGTTCTCGGTCTCGCGACTGTCGAAGCGGGTGTTCTCCAGCAGCGCCACGCTGCCGGCCGGCAGGGCGTGGACGAACAGCTCCTGCTCGGCGGTGCCGGGCCCGTCGTTGGCCTGGAACAGCACCTCGCGGCCGAGGAGCTCGGACAGGCGCTTGGCGACCGGCGCGAGGCTGTACTTGGCCTCCGCCACGCCGCCGACGCCGCCGCGCGGCCGGCCCAGGTGGCTCATCAGCACGACGGTCGCGCCGCGCGCCAGAAGCTCGTGAAGGGTCGGCAGGGTCGCCCGGATGCGGGTGTCGTCCGACACCTCGCCAGCGGTTATCGGCACGTTGTAGTCGACTCGCACCAGGACGCGCTTTCCGGCGACGTCTCGGTCGAGGTCAGCGAGGCTGCGGTACATGAAGCCTCCTCCGTGCGACGTCTCTCAGAGCGACTCGCTCATCAGCTCGAGCACGTCCACCATGCGGTTCGAGTAGCCCCACTCGTTGTCGTACCAGACCATCACCTTGGCCATGCGGCCCAGCGTGCTTGTCTGCAGGCCGTCGACGATGCCGGAATGCGGGTCGCCGACGATGTCGCGTTGGACGATCGGGTCGTGAGTGACGCGGACGATGCCCTTCTGCGAGCCGTTGGCGGCAGCTTCCAGCGCAGCGTTGATCTCCTCGGCGCTCGCCTCGCGGTTCAGCAGCACCGTGATGTCGGAGATCGAGCCGGTCGGCGTCGGCACGCGTAGCGAGGTGCCGTCGAACTTGCCCTTGAGCTGCGGCAGAACCTTGGCGACGGCCTTCGCGGCACCAGTCGTCGTCGGGATGATGTTGGTGGCGGCGTTGCGGGCGCGGCGCGGGTCCTTGTGCGGAGCGTCGAGGATGCGCTGGTCGTTGGTGTAGGAGTGAACGGTGGTCATCATCGCCAGCTCGATGCCGAAGGCCTCGTCGAGCACCTTCATGACGCCCGCCAGCGAGTTCGTGGTGCAGGAGGCGTTCGAGACGATGACGTGGTTGGCCGGGTCGTACTGGTCCTGGTTGACGCCGAGCATGATGTCGAAGTCGGAGTCGGGCGAGGGGGCGCTGATCAGGACGCGCTTGGCGCCGCCCTGCAGGTGCGCCGCCGCCTGCTCGCGCTTGGTGAAGATCCCGGTCGACTCGACGACGATGTCGACGCCGTGCTCGCCCCAGGGGATCTCGGCCGGGTTGCGGAACGCCGTGGCCGCGACCTTCTTGCCGTCGACGAAGATGTTGTCGTCGTCCCAGGTGACCGTGCCCGGGTAGGGCCCGTAGTTCGAGTCGTACTTCAGCAGCATGCCGAGGGTCTCGTTGTCGGTCAGGTCGTTGACGAGCGCGACGTCGAGACCGCGCTCGGTCGCGATGCGGAAAATCTGCCTGCCGATGCGGCCGAAGCCGTTGATGCCGATCTTCATGAGCCTGCCTCCTGTTGCCCCGCGGCCTTCGAGACCCGCTGGGGACGCCTCAACCGGTCCATTGTAGCGCGGGGCGGCGGGACCCTCGTCCCTCAGTCCCTGGCCAGCGCCAGCGCCAGCTCGTCGCCCTCGACGAGGTGAGTCTCGACATGAGGCTCACCGGGCCCGGCTGATCCGCCGCCGACCGGGGCGTCCGCGGCCGCGCCGCCAGCGGGCACGACCTCGAAGGTGGTTGCCAGCACCTCGCCCGCCACGGCGCGCGCGTGCTCGGTCAGCGCCGCCGCCAGCTCGCCGCCGGCGACCAGCCTCAGCGAGATCCTGTCGCTGACGTCGAGCCCGGCCGTCTTGCGGGCGTTCTGCACCAGCCTCACGACGTCGCGTGCCAGCCCCTCGCGCTTGAGCTCGGGGGTGACCTCGGTGTTCAGTGCCGCGAGGTAGCCGCGGTCCTCCTCGGCGGCGTAGCCTTCCGGGCTGCGCGCGTCGAGCAGCAGGTCCTCGGCGCTCAGCTCTACGCTCTCGCCGTCGACCTGAACGACCGTCGGCGCGTCGGCGCGCACGTTGGCAGCCACCTCGCGGCCCGGGACCGCCGCCAGCGCCTCGCGCAGCTTGGGCAGGCGGTTGCCGAAGCGCTTGCCGAGGCGGGGGAGGTTCGGCTTGACCGAGTAGTCGACGAAGTCGTCCTGCACGGCGAGGAAGCGCACGCTCTTGACGTTCAGCTCGTCCTTCAGGCGGTCCTGCAGGGCTCTGACGCCCTCGAGCTCCGCCTCGCTGGGCAACCTGACCAGCACCTCGGAGAGCGGCTGGCGCAGCTTGACGCCGCTGGCCGCTCGCGCGGCGCGGCCGAGCTCGGTCACGCGCATCAGCGCGCGCATGGCCAGCATCAGGCCTTCGTCGATCAGGGCCGCGTCGGCCACCGGCCAGGCCGCCAAGTGGACGCTGTCGGGGGCGCCGGGCCGCTGCTCGGCGACGAGGTTGGTGTAGATCTCCTCGGACATGAACGGGGCCATCGGCGCCATCAGCTTCGCGACGGTCACGAGCGCGTGGTGAAGGGTGGCGAAGGCGCTGGTCGAGTCGTCGGCTCCCTGGGGACCGGCTGCTCCGACCCCGGCCGACCCGCTGCGCCAGAACCGGCGGCGGTTGAGCCGCACGTACCAGTTCGACAGGTCGTCGACGACGAAGTCGCGCAGCGCCCGGCTGGCGGTCGTCGGATCGAAGTCCTCGAGCGCGGCGGTGACCTCGGCGGTCAGAGCCTCGACGCGCGAGACGAGCCAGCGGTCGATCAGCGGACGCTCGCTCACGGCCGGCGCGGCGTCCAGATCGGGCCGCTCGAGGTTGGCGTACAGCACGAAGAACGAGTAGACGTTCCACAGGGTAAGGAAGTAGTCGCGCAACGTCTCCTCGACCTGGTCGATGGTGAAGCGCCGCGTCGCCTCCGGCGCGGTGGAGCTGTAGAGGTTCCAGCGCAACGGGTCGGCGCCCTGCACGTTCAGCACGGTCCAGGGGTCGATGACGTTGCCCTTGGACTTCGACATCTTCTCGCCCTTCTCGTCGACGATGTGCCCGAGCACGATCACGTTCTTGAAGGCCGAGG